>JAEZKX010000128.1 GCA_023436025.1 Pseudomonadota bacterium
GCACCCAGGCCTTGGGCGAGAAGCCGATCGCCAGCGGCAGCCGCTGGCCGGCCACGCGCTGCAGTCCCTGCACCGGGTCGGCCAGCAGCGCCGGCGCGATGGCGGGTTCCTTCGGCGCCAGCACGGCGACCCAGACGCACTGGTCGACGGTGTTGGAGAAATCGAGCGCCGGCCCCTTGCCGTCGGAGCCCATGGTGACAGTCTCGTAGGGCGCCACGGTCTCCTGCGTGCCCTGGGCGCGCTTCACCGCGTCGACGCTGGCCTGCACCATGGTGCGCACGCCGGAATCGAGCGCAGCGATAAAGGCGCTGACCCGACCCGGCTGGGAAAGTTCATCCTCGGTCAGCAGGCTGCGCCGCGCCACCGTCACGCAATCGAGCGGCCACACGGTCAGTTCCTGCGTGACCGTGAACACCGTCTTGCCGGCCTTCACCTGGTCGCCCGCGTAGACGCGCACGCCGGCTGCCTGCTTGCCTTCGAAGCGCAGCAGCGCACGGGCCGGGCGTGCCGGCCGCAGCGGGATGTCCAGCAGCTTGAGGAAGGCGACGTGGGTCGCTTCCGGGATCTGGTTGAATCGGAACTGCAGCCCCTCGGCAAGATAGGCGAACAGCTGCAGCAGCGTGATGCCGACGTCGCTGTCGTGGTGGTCGGTCCACTCGGGCGTGTAGACCGGGATGCGGTTGCGCAGCTCGAGGAACAGGTCTTCGAAGCTGCGGTCGTCGAGGACAGGAGCGATCAGGGGCATGGCCGTGGCTCCGTCACCGGTCCCGTTCCAGGTAGAACGGGTAGACCAGAACGTCCTGGCGCGCATCCAGCACGTGCGCGTAGTGGATCTCGATCAGCACCATCGCCAGGTCGTCGGTCGGCGTGACGGCGACCGCGACCAGCGTGACGCGCGGCTCCCAGCGTCCCAGCGCCTGCGCGATCTCGCGCTCGATCGCGGCGCGCGTCGCCGGGTTGTTGGGATGCATCAGGTAGCGGCGCAGCCCGCAGCCGAAATCCGGCCGCATCAGGCGCTCGCCGGGGTCGGTGTCCAGCAGCGTGAAGATCGCCTGGCGCACTTTCTCCGGGCCGGCCGCGAGCGGCAGCCGTCCGGCCTGCAGACCTAGCGGCTGACCCAGGCCCTGCCCAAGGCGCTGGAAGCGATCGAGGACGGCGCTCATGCCGCGCCCCTCGCCGGCCAGACCGGCGTCACCGACGTTTCGTGTTGGAGCGGCTCGCCCACCGGCGGCGGCGGCGGCAGGCTGCCGTCGGGGTTGGCTTGCAGCGACTTGTTGTCGGCGTAGGACTGGGCCATGGACGCAAGCGCGTTGTTGGACAGGTGCGAGAGGTCGGGCGCATCGGGCAGGTCGCCCTCGAGGTCGGGCCCGGCGTCGGCCACCAGCAGGTCCTCCAGCGTGTCGGTGCCGCCTTGCAGCAGGGCGTTGAGTTCGTCGGCCGTCTTCTCCACGCCGTCGATCTCCAGCGCGAAGTCGGCGTCGAAGTCGATGCCCGGCGGCGTCACGGCCAGCGCGGCATCGACCTTCATCGAGATGCCCACCTTCGGCAGGATGCAGAAGCGCAGCAGCAGCAGGAACCACAGCTGGAAGATGAACACCACGATGGGCAGGAAGATGTTCAGCAGGAACAGCGCGACGATGGTGATCAGCGGGATCGAGAAGCTGCAGATGGCGGGACCGCCGAGGCCGCCGGGCGAGATGTGCTGCGGCTGGTCGAAGCGCACGGGCGACAGCTTGCCGCGCGGCCGCAGCGCCGCCTGCGCGGCGAGGTCGCGTACGTCGGGCATGCGGATGGTGATGGGGCGGTTGGCGCTGCCCAGCACGTCAAAGGGCGCGGCCAGCCGGAAGGCTTCGGTCGGCAGGCTCCAGGTGAGCGTCCCGCCGCAGTCGGGCGTGCGGCCGGCCTTGGGCGGGCAGTCGTGGTGGGCGCGCACGAAGCACCAGGCTTCGTAGGTGCTGCCGTCGTCGAAGTGGGGCTTGCCGTCGCTGCCATGCTGCAGGTCCTGGGTCGGCACCACGCCGTACCAGAAGGTGCGGCCGGCCGCGTCGTGCGCCGTTTCGCGCGGATCCGGCACCAGCGGGAACAGCGGGTAGACCTGTTCGCCGGAGGTGATGTCGGCGACCCGCGCCTCGCCTTCCAGCTTGCGCCAGTCGCCCTGCACGGCTGGCGTGGCGCCCGGCGCCGCCGGGAACCAGCCGTCGATTTCCACCGCGATGCCCCGCTCGGCCTGCCAGGCGGCGAAGCTGATGCGCTTGTCCGCGACTTCCTTGCGCCGGCGTGACACCAGTGCGGCGCCGCTGGCGAGGCCTTCCGCCGCGGCCAGTTGCTGCAGCCGCTGGCGGGCGTTCTCGCGCAGCTGCTCCTTGCCTTGCGGGTCGGTGGTGGCATCGACCAGCGTCAGCAGCTCGAACAGGTCGGCCTCCGCCTTGCGCACGCCCTTGGCCTGCGCTTCCAGCGCGGCGGCGCTGACACCTTCGGGCAGCACGCTGCGCCGGCGCCGGACCACGAAGCCGGCCTGGCAGACCTTCTGCCGAGCCACGCGCGGAAAGCCAGGCTCGTCGCAATGCAGCTCGCAGCTCACGATGTAGTGGCGGTCGTGCGTCGGCTGGTACAGCTTGCGCAGGGTGCCGGGCGCCAGCCGGGCGCGGAACGGGTTGGCGCCGGATCCCTTGGGCAGCGGCTCGCCCTTGGCATCGAGCGCGAACAGCGTGCCCAGCTTGCCCCCGACCTTGGCGCTCACCAGGTCGTGCTCCTGCACCACGTCGACCACTTCGTCGAACTTCAGCGAATGCTGCGGCTGCTTCAGGAACTGCGCCATGAAGTCGTTGCCGGCGAACTTCTGCAGAGCGGGCCTCGCCACGCGGCCGTCGTCGGGCAGGCCCGGCCGCGGCCAGCGGTACCAAGGGCCGACCAGGCGCCAGTGCGCGGTTCTGGCATGCACGGCGTTTACCACACGTTCCCCGCGCCCGGCGTGTAGCTGGGCGAGACCACGCCGGACGAAGCGATCAGCGTCGTGCACTGCACGACCCCGTCGCACATCACCATGCCGGAGTGCACGTTGAGGGCGGAGGCGTTGATCTCCACCGTCGCATTGGCCGTCACCGTCACCTGGCCGGCGATGTTGATGTTGATCTTGCTGCCGTTGCTGTGCTGCAGGGTCAGCTCCTGCGCGCTGTCGTCCAGCACCAGCTTATGGCCGCTCTTCATCGATAGCGTCACCTTGGCGGCGCCGCTGGTGTCGTCGAACTGCAGCAGGCTGCCGGAACGGGTCTTCCAGCTGCGCTTGTTGTTGGCGCTTTCGGCGGACTCCGGTAGCGCGCGGTTGCCGTTCCAGCAGCAGCCCACGATGTAGGGCCGGGTCGGGTCGCCGGCCTCGAAGCCCACCACCACCTGCGAATCGACTTCGGGCAGCACTTCGAAGCCCTGGTCCTTGTCCGCATAAGGCGACAGCAGCGTGGCCCAGGCGGACACGCTGGCGCCGGCGGCGCCGAACATCGGGAAGCTTACCTTGATGCGGCCCTTGCCGTCGGGGTCCACCAGGTCGCTGACGATGGCCGGGTACAGCCCGAACCAGCGCGGGCCTTCGCCGTCGCGGGGAGGGCCGTCGCCTCTCATGAGAGGTCTCCCAGCCAGGGGCGCTCGGCCTCGAAGTGCGTGCGGTAGCCGGCCTCCAGGTCGAACTGGTGGCGCACGCGCGTGACGCAGTAGCCCTCGCCCTCGAACATGGGGCTGACGCGTTCCAGCTTCAGCACGGTGCCGACGCGGATGGCGGTGTTGCCGTCGGCGATGCCGCTGACGCCGACGAAGCGGCGTGCGCGCGCGAGCAGGGCGGCCTTCGCGATCGCGGTGGCCTGTGCGTCCTGCAGCGGCACCTCGCGCACTCGGTAGCTGACGCGCTCGCCGAAGGCGCGCTCCAGCACCTGCGGGCCGTGCGTGTGGCCCTGCGCTTCGCCGGCTACCACGCTGGCGGCCGCTTCCTCGTTGATCGCGTCCTGCTCCTGATCGTCGAAACCGCCCACCACCACCTTGCTGCGCTGGTGCGCCAGGTCGGCGCGCAGCCGCGCCTGCACCAGCGTGCTGCCCTGGATCAGGGTCAGCTGGTTGCCGTTGCGGCGGTCGCGCGTGGCCACGTGCAGCGCGCCGTCGGCCACCCACACTTCAGCGGCGAGGCGGCGCGCTCGCTCGCGCAGGAAGGCCAGGTCGCTCTGGTTCCATTGCTGGATCACCGGCCAGGTCGGGCCCTGCACATCGGCGCTGGGCAACAAGCCGTGTTCCGACGCGATCTGCTGCACCAGGTCGCCGTCGCTGACGTTCTCATAGGTCTTGAAGCGGCGGGTCATGCGCAGGTCCATCAGCCGGTCTTCGGCGAACACCATCACTTCGGCGGTGCGGCCCTGGTCCATGGCCAGTTCCAGTGCGCTGACCTTGCCGTCGAACATCGTCTCGCGCGCATCGCTGGGGCCCAGTGCCACTTCGAGCGCCTTGCCGAAATCCAGCACGCTGCCGTCCAGCCAGTTCAGCTGCTCGTCGCGCTCGCCGTGCTTCGGCCCAATCGCGACGAAGCTGGCCTGCAGGCGCTTCATGCCATGCACGTCTTCCTCCACCTGCAGCCGCTGCAGGTCGCGCGCGAGCTCCGCGCGAACCTGGCCCGCCACTTTGAGCTCTGGCTGGGTGGATGCTTGCAGCTGCGGGCTGGCGGCAGGCATGGCGTGCGTCCTTCAGTCCTCGAAGCCCCAGGCCGAGGTGCGCTGCGCCAGTTCGGCGTCGCGCCGCGCGAGCTGCTGCCAGCGCGGCAGCGCATCGGCCTTCGGCTCGCTGCGCGGCGGCTCGGCGGGCTGCTCGGAGGTCTGGATGTCGACCTGCGTGTCGACTTCATCGATGTGGATGGGCATGACAGGCTTTCGTCGTGTGCGTTCGTTCAATGGCGGCCCTGGCAGCCGGTGCAGCCGCAGCCGCAACGGTAGCCACCGGCGTCGAGGCGGGGGGCGCGGCGCGGGCTTGAAGGTGTCGCGGCTTGCGTGCGCGGTGCGCGGCCGCCGAAGCGCGGACGCAGTGGCACGCCGGCGCCCCAGGGCCGGTCGCTGGCATCGGCGGTGCTGGCGCCGGCATGCCCGAAGGCGGCCAGGCTGCCGGCGGCGCCCTGCTGGTGTGCGCTGTCCTTCACTTTCGCGATCGCCCCTTGCAGGCCGCCGCTCTGCACCACGGCCTGGCCTTGCCGCACCGGATCGGCGGTGGCTCCTGCCGGACGCGCCGCCTGCGGGCTGGCCGCGCCGCCGGCGAGAGCCTGCTGCGGCGCCTCC
>JAEZKX010000141.1 GCA_023436025.1 Pseudomonadota bacterium
ATCGAACGGCGGCACCCGATCCTGCAGCTTGGCCAGCTCGTCGGCAATATCGTAGGGAACCAGATCGCGCCGGGTCGACAGCAATTGCCCGAACTTGACGAAGATCGGCCCCAGTTCTTCCAGCGCCAGGCGCAGCCGTACGCCGCGCGGCGCGGACAAGTCGCGCCAGAACCCCAACCTGCCCACCATGCGCGCCAGGCGCGGCTTGAGGAATTCGGAAGCTGCAACGTCGTCCAGTCCGTACCGGATGGCTACGCGCCATATCTTCAACACCCGAATGAAGCGGCTCAGCATCAGCGCCGCCCTTCAAGTTTCTCGACGCGCTTGGCCAGGCGCTCGATGTCGTCGCGCAGCTGCGTAACCTCATCGCTGAAATCTTCTACCGCCTTCTTGCGCACGAGCACGGGGTCTTCTTCCAGAAAGTACTCGGCCAGATTTTCCTCGACGCGACGGCGCGTGTCCTGCGCGCCACGTGCAAGAGTACGTGCGCCGGAAACCAGACGCGCGGCCGGGACATCGCCGATCACGTTCGCCAGATCATGCTCGGCCTCCCACTTCAAGGAATCCGCGAGCTGCGAGATCGTGCTCGCAAAATCGGCATCGCCTTCAATGCGGACATGGGAAAACGCGTGGGCGCGGTTCTGCAGCATCAGCGGCAAATCCGCCAGGGCTGCGCGAATGCTGACGTCGGCCAGTGCATCGGCCGGGACTGCCTGCACCATGCCGTCGGCACTGACGCCAAGACGCAAGGAAATGATTCCGGCGTCGAACAATGCGACCTTGCCGGCATGGCGAGCGAGCTTGGCGCGCGCCCAGGCTTCCTGTTCGAGCAGGTGATTAATGGCAGCAGCCAGCGGGAAGGCGATCATGTCTACACAAAAATAGGGCCGCCCGCGCACATTCGCGGGCGGCCCAGTTTACCAGTTAAGTGATTACTTTCAGGACACTTGCTGGATACCTGCGAGCAGCCAGCCTGCGTCGCCGGCAACCGGCTTGACGAGGTTCCATATTTCCGAGAAGGCTTCGGGGTCCGCCCCCTCGGCTTCCCGGATCAGACCGGAGAAGCGCACGCTGGCCATGTGGTAAGCGCCTTCGGTTTCCACCCCCAGCACCTCTGCGTCCAGTGAAACGACATCGGTATAGTTCGGCGAGGGACCACGCTCCTGCAACTGCATGCGCAGTTCGGCGAACATCTCCGGTGTCGTGAATTCCCGGATGTCCGCCACATCCGCCCTATCCCACGCGGACTGCAGGCGGATGAAATGGCTCTTGGCGTGGCGCACGAACTCTGCCTCATCGAAATCGCGTGGCAGTGGCGCGTGAGCCGCTTCCACGCCCGCCCTCACCTCGCTCTCGAATGCCGCCGGATGCAGCTGCGGCTCGGCACGCGAACCGATTTCGGGCGCACGTCCCCCGGCATCGGCATAGTGGTGGGCATGATGACCCGCATATGCCACCCGGGACTGCCTGCCACGCAGCAGGCGATACAGCACGGTAGCCGCGAGCACGAACAAGACGATCATCAGCATTGCGGCGATGAGGTTCGCCAGCGCACCGCCAATGCCGAATTGTGCAAGCAGCGCGCCCAGGCCGAGTCCTAGCAAGGCGCCACCGAAGATACCGCGCCAAGGGCTGGATGCAGCCGGACGCGCACCGGTGGTGTTCGTCGCGCCCGGCTGCTGCGCGCGATTGGGAATGGTTTGTTGTTGCGGCAGAGCCGGCTTGGGCGCAGGACGGCTGAAGGCAGGCGCCTGGCGGCCGAAAGTGCCGCCGCCACCGAGGCGACGCGCCTCCGCATCGGCGACCACCATCGAAATCCCGCTGACGGCGATCATGAACGCGATCAGTAATTTCTTCATGTCCCTTCCTGGTTGCATGACGCGCGCCGGCCGGCTCTGCGGCGATCCAGGACAAAAATGCGGATTACAGCTTGATGCCCGTATGCAGCGCAGCCACGCCGGCGGTGAGATTGAAATATTCGACTCGTTCCAGCCCTGCTTGTTGCATCATCTGCTTGAGCGTTTCCTGGTCCGGATGCATGCGAATCGATTCGGCCAGATAGCGGTAACTTTCGGCATCCTTTGCGATCTGCTGACCCAGCCACGGCAACACGGAAAAGGAATAGACGTCATAGGGCTTCTGCAGCGGCTCCCATACCTTCGAGAATTCCAGCACCAGCAGCTTGCCGCCCGGCTTGAGCACGCGCTGCATCTCGGCCAGCGCCGCATCTTTGTGCGTCATGTTGCGCAGCCCGAAGGCGACGCTGACGCGGTCAAAGTAGTTGGATGGAAACGGCAACTTCTCCGCGTCGCACAACAGGGTCGGCGTTACCAGCCCCTTGTTGAGGAGGCGGTCGCGACCGACGCGCAGCATGGATTCATTGATGTCGGTCAGCCACACTTCGCCCGTCGGGCCGGCCTGCTTCGCGAAGACCTTGGCCAGATCACCGGTGCCCCCTGCGATATCCAGGACCTTGAAACCAGGGCGCACGCCGGCCTGAGCGATTGTGAACTGTTTCCAAAGCCGGTGCAGGCCGCCCGACATCAGATCGTTCATCACATCGTACTTGGCTGCAACGCTATGGAAGACCTGCGCAACCTTGCGCACTTTTTCTTCTTCGGCAACGGTCTGGTAACCGAAATGGGTGGTGTTGTTGGTCATGGTCTAAAGAAGATGCCGGCGGCAATACGCCGTGGCGGACGGTACGGAAGTACGGCAAGGAAGCGCCAGGCCGCAAGCGGTGTTGTTCGGTGCTCCGAAGCCCGGACGAATCAGCTCGCCATTATACAAGTCGCATCGGCAGCGGCCGCGCGCAGGTGCCGGACGATCAGTGTCCGCAGGCGTGTCCGCCATCCGGCATCGGCAGGTCGCGTCCCTCTTCGCGTCCGACGCCGGCGGCATCGAGGCGATGCAGATAGTCTTCCCACAGCGCGGTCTTGCCGGCACCGAGCCAGTACAGGTAGTCCCAAGTGTAGATGCCGGTATTGTGACCGTCCGAGAAATGCGGCTGGATCGCATAATGGCCGACCGGCTCCAGGGCCGTGATCAACACTTCACGTTTGCCGGTCTGCAGCACTTCCTGGCCAGGACCGTGGCCCTTCACTTCGGCCGAAGGAGAATGCACGCGCAGGAATTCGAAGGGCAGGGAAAACACCTCCCCGCTGTCAAAGGCAATTTCAAGCACGCGCGACTGCTTGTGGACGGTCAGAGCGGTGGGGGTGCGAGTGTCGGCCATTACAGCAGGGATTGTGCAAAACGGGATTGCAGGTTTTCACGCAGACGGGCAATGCGGGCACGACGTTCTGCCAGCGCCATCTCGGGCACCTCGCGCTGGCGCGCACCCCAGATCGGGTTCGGGAAATGCGCGTCGTCCCGGTACCGGGGAATCACATGCCAGTGCAGGTGAGGTACTACGTTGCCGAGGCTGGCGACATTGACCTTGTCCGGATGCATCGCCTCGCGCACCGCTTCCTCGACCTGCCATACGGCGGCGATCAGGATGGCGCGCTCGGCGACCGGCAGCTCGGTCATCTCGCTCACGTGCGCGTTCCAGATGACGCGACAAAAGCCGGGATAGTCGGCGTCATCCACCAGCACGATGCGATAGTTGTCGTCCCGGTAGAGTTCCTCTGCACCGGGGGACTTGCACAGTTCGCAGTCGGCAGGCGTGCCCATCAGACCAGGACGCGTTCGATGCCGCCGTTGTTGGCGCGTGCCACATATTCCGGCAGCCAGTTCTCGCCCAGCAGGTGTTTGGCCATCTCGATGACGATGTAGTCGGCACTGGTGCCGGCGTCCTCGTTGTAGCGCGACACACCCTGCAGACAGGATGGGCACGACGTCAGGATCTTGACCTCGCCGCTGAATCCATCGGCACGCAGCCTGTCGGCCCCCTTTCGCATTTCCTCTTCCTTGCGGAAGCGAACCTGCGTCGAAATGTCCGGGCGCGACACACCGAAGGTGCCGGACTCGCCGCAGCAGCGGTCGTTCTTCTCGACCTTCTGACCATCGCCGGTGGTGATCAGCGCATTGACGGTCTTCATCGGATCCTGCAGCTTCATCGGCGTATGGCAGGGATCGTGGTACATGTAGCGCACGCCCTCGACGCCTTCGAGCTTGACGCCCTTCTCCAGCAGGAATTCGTGGATGTCGATGATGCGGCAGCCGGGGAAGATCTTGTCGAACTGATAGTCCTGCAACTGGTCATAGCAGGTGCCGCAGGAGACGACCACCGTCTTGATGTCCAGGTAGTTCAGCGTGGTGGCCATGCGATGGAACAGCACGCGATTGTCGGTCACCATCTTCTCGGCCTTGTCGAACTGGCCGGCGCCGCGCTGCGGGTAGCCGCAGCACAGATAACCCGGCGGCAGCACCGTCTGCACGCCGACATGCCACAGCATGGCTTGCGTTGCCAGGCCGACCTGCGAGAACAACCGCTCCGAGCCGCAACCCGGGAAGTAGAAAACGGCCTCGGTGTCGCTCGTGGTCTTCTGCGGATCGCGGATGATCGGAACGATCTTGTCATCCTCGATGTCGAGAAGCGCGCGCGCCGTTTTCTTTGGCAGATTGCCCGGCATCTTCTTGTTGATGAAGTGGATCACCTGCTCCTTGACCGGCGGCTTGCCGTGCGTGGCCGGAGGCGCCTTGGTCTGCTTCTTCGCGAACTTCTTAAGCACGTCGTTGGCCAGGCGCTGGGCCTTGAAGCCGATGCCGGTCATTGCCGCGCGCGTGGCGTTGATCGTGGCCGGATCGGTCGCGTTCAGGAAGAACATCGCGGCGGCGGTGCCGGGGTTGAAGGACTTCTTGCCCATCTTGCGCAGCAGATTGCGCATGTTCATCGACACGTCGCCGAAGTCGATGTCGACCGGGCAGGGATTCACGCACTTGTGGCACACGGTGCAGTGGTCGGCCACGTCCTCGAATTCTTCCCAGTGCTTGATCGACACGCCGCGCCGGGTCTGCTCTTCGTACAGGAAGGCTTCGACCAGCAGCGAAGTCGCCAGAATCTTGTTGCGCGGCGAGTACAGCAGATTGGCGCGCGGCACGTGGGTCGCGCACACCGGCTTGCACTTGCCGCAACGCAGGCAGTCCTTGACGCTGTTGGCGATTGCCCCGATGTCGCTCTGCTTCATGATCAGCGACTCGTGCCCCATCAGGCCGAAGGATGGCGTGTAGGCATTGCGCAGGTCGGACGGCATGCCCGGGTCGTTAAGCAGCTTGCCCTTGTAGAAGCGCCCTTCAGGATCGACGCGCCGCTTGTAGTCGCGGAAATCCATGATTTCGTCTTCGGTCAGGAACTCGAGCTTGGTGATGCCGATGCCATGCTCGCCCGAAATGACGCCGTTGAGCGAGCGCGCGAGCGCCATGATGCGCGCAACCGCGGCATGCGCATCCTGCAGCATCTGATAGTGGTCTGAGTTGACCGGGATGTTGGTGTGCACGTTGCCGTCGCCCGCATGCATGTGCAGGGCGACGAACACGCGCCCGCGCAGCACGCGCTTCTGAATCGCGCCGCACTCGTCGAGGATGGGCTTGAAGGCGCCACCGTTGAAGATCTGGCGCAGCGGCGTGCGCAGCTCCGCCTTCCAGGACACGCGGATGGTGCGGTCCTGCAGCACGTGAAACAGCGTGGCGTCCGGCTGGCGCCCCACGCGCTCGTCGATCCAAGTCAGCGACAGACCCAGCCGCTCCAGTTCCGGGCGAACCTCGACGAGCTTCTGATCGAGATTGGACAGCAGGTAGGACCAGCGCGCGTGCACGTCCTCGATCAGTTGCACGGCCTGGGCCACACGATCTTCGAGCAGCTCGGCGGCGGGAATCTCGGCGTCGGCGTCCTCGCTCTTGCCGAGCGGGAGATTCTTGCCGGCGAAGAAGCCGCGCAATTCGGCCAGCAACTGCAGCTTGTTCTTGATCGACAGCTCGATGTTGATGCGCTCGATGCCGTCGGTGTACTCCGCCATCCGCGGCAGGGGGATCACCACGTCCTCGTTGATCTTGAAGGCGTTGGTGTGCTTGCTGATGGCCGCCGTGCGCTTGCGATCCAGCCAGAACTTCTTGCGCGCCTCCGGGCTGGTGGCGATGAAGCCCTCGCCGCTGCGCGAATTGGCCAGCCGCACGACCTCGGAGGTGGCGCGGGCCACCGCATCCGGGTCGTCGCCGGCGATGTCGCCAATCAGCACCATCTTGGGCAGGCCCCCGCGGCGCGACTTGGTGGCATAGCCCACCGCCTTCAGGTAGCGGTCGTCCAGGTGCTCGAGCCCGGCCAGCACGGTGCCCGTGCGGTTCTGCTCGGCGAACATGAAGTCCTTGATCTCCACGATGCTGGGCACGGCGTCCTTGGCATTGCCGAAGAACTCCAGGCACACCGTGCGGGTGTGGCCCGGCATGCGGTGCACCACCCAGCGCGCGCTGGTGATCAGGCCGTCGCAGCCTTCCTTCTGGATGCCGGGCAGGCCCGAGAGGAACTTGTCGGTGACGTCCTTGCCCAGGCCTTCCTTGCGGAAGCGCGCGCCGGGGATCTCCAGGCGCTCGGTGCGGTCGGGCCGGCTCCAGTCGATGCGGCCGCGCCCTTCGGCCTTGAACCAGCGCAGCTCGAAGGTGGCGACGGCGGCGTCGTGGATCTTGCCGAGGTTGTGATCCAGGCGCACCACCTCCAGCCATTCGGCATCCGGCGTGACCATGCGCCAGGACACCAGGTTGTCGAGCGCGGTGCCCCACAGCACGGCCTTCTTGCCGCCGGCGTTCATGGCGATGTTGCCGCCGATGCAGGAGGCTTCGGCGGAGGTCGGGTCGACCGCGAACACGAAGCCGGCGCGCTCGGCGGCGTCCGACACCCGCTGCGTCACCACGCCGGCCTCGGTCCAGACCGTGGGCAGGGGCTCGGCGTGGCCGGGGATGGGCACCCATTCGACCTCGGTCATGGCCTCGAGCTTCTCGGTGTTGATCACCGCGCTCTTCCAGGTCAGGGGGATGGCACCGCCGGTATAACCCGTGCCGCCGCCGCGCGGGATGATGGTCAGGCCCAGCTCGATGCAGCCCTTGACCAGCGCGGCCATCTCGGCTTCGCTGTCGGGGGTGAGCACGACGAAGGGGTACTCGACGCGCCAGTCGGTGGCGTCGGTCACGTGCGAGACACGCGACATGCCGTCGAACCTGATGTTGTCGCGGGCGGTGTGGCGGCGCAGCACCCGCAGCGTGCGGGCGCGCAGTTCGGCCGTCTCGCGGAAGGCGCGGTCGAAGGCGGCCACGGCGGCGGTGGCAGCCTGCAGCAGCTCGCCAACCAGCGCGTCGCGGCGGGCGTCGCCCTCGGGGGTGCGGCGCTTCTGCACCTCGTTGAGCCGGTGCTGCAGGGCCTCGACCAGCAGGCGGCGGCGCTTGGGGTTGTCCAGCAGGTCGTCCTGCAGGTAGGGATTGCGCTGGACCACCCAGATGTCGCCCAGCACCTCGTACAGCATGCGGGCCGAGCGGCCGGTGTGGCGCTCGCCACGCAGCTCGTTGAGCACTTCCCAGGAACGGGAGCCCAGCAACCGGATCACGATCTCGCGGTCCGAGAACGAGGTGTAGTTGTAGGGGATCTCGCGCAGGCGCGGCGCTTCGCCGTCGACCGCAGCCAGGAGTTGTTCGATGCTTGTCGGCGCGTTCATCAGGGATTTTTCGTCAGCCAGACGAAGGCAAGCCGGCTGAAAAGGGATGTTACCGCAGCGCAGCAAGCCGGCGGGTCCGGGTCATGGGAAACCCGCTTGCCCGGCAGGGATGGGCTTTGTCTAATGCCCGTCACAATCAGACGGTAGAGTCACGTTCTCTGAAGTTGCATCCGACAGGAGATTCCATGAAAAGCAAGCTTTCCGCCCTGGCCGTGCTGGCCGCGGCCGCGTTCGCCGCGCCCGCGCAGGCCCAGACCGAGATCCAGTGGTGGCACTCGATGGGCGGCGCCCTGGGCGAGTGGGTCAACGACCTGGCCAGGGACTTCAACGCCAGCCAGAAGGACTACAAGGTGGTGCCCACCTTCAAGGGCAGCTACTCCGAATCCATGACGGCCGGCATCGCCGCCTTCCGCGCCGGCAACGCGCCCCACCTCATCCAGGTGTTCGAGGTCGGCACCGCCACCATGATGGCCTCCAAGGGCGCCATCGTGCCCGTGGCCCAGGTGATGACGCAGGCCGGGCTGAAGTTCGATCCCAGCATCTACGTGCCGGCGGTGGCGGGCTACTACACGGCCCCCAACGGCCAGATGCTGAGCTATCCCTTCAACAGCTCGACCCCGGTCTTCCACTACAACAAGGACGCCTTCAAGGCGGCCGGCCTCGACCCGGAAAGCCCGCCCAAGACCTGGCCCGAAGTCGCCCTGGCGGCGGCCAAGCTCAAGGCCTCGGGCCACAAGTGCCCGTTCACCACCAGCTGGATCAGCTGGACCCAGCTGGAGAGCTTCTCGGCCTGGCACAACGTGCTGTACGCGACCAAGAACAACGGCTTCGGCGGCACCGACACGCGCCTGGCGTTCAACAGCCCGCTGCACGTGCGCCACATCGAGAACCTGGCCAACATGGCCAAGAGCGGCCTGTTCGTCTACAAGGGCCGCGAGAACAAGGCCGACGCCACCTTCGTCTCGGGCGAGTGCGCCATGGCCACCGGCTCGTCCGCGCTGGCCGGCAACGTCACGCGCAACAGCAAGTTCGCCTACGGCATCGGCACCCTGCCCTACTACCCGGACGTGCCGGGCGCGCCGCAAAACACCGTGATCGGCGGCGCCAGCCTGTGGGTCATGGCCGGCAAGAAGCCTGACGAGTACAAGGGCGTGGCCCAGTTCCTGAACTTCCTGTCGCAGACCGACGTGGCGGCCAAGAGCCACCAGCGCACCGGCTACCTGCCGGTCACCAAGGCGTCGTTCGAGGCCACCGAGAAGTCCGGCTTCTACAAGAAGAACCCGGGCTTCGACGTCTCGGTCAACCAGATGATCCGCAAGACCACCGACAAGTCGCGCGGCGTGCGCCTGGGCAACTTCGTCCAGATCCGCACCATCATCGACGAGGAACTCGAAGGCGTGTGGCAGGGCAGCAAGCAGCCCAAGGAAGCCCTGGACAACGCCGTGAAGCGCGGCAACGAGCAGCTCGAGCGCTTCCAGCGCGCCAACCGCTCCTGACCTCCCCGCCGGGGCACCCCGGCCTGACCCTCCTTCGCCCCGCGAAGGAGGGCTTTTCGTTTCTTGAAGGACAATAGCCGCCCATGGAGAAGAGGGTCCTGTTCAAGTCGGCGTGGCTGCCGTGGGTTCTGATCGCGCCGCAGATGGCAATCATCCTGGTGTTCTTCTTCTGGCCGGCCGGCCAGGCGCTCTACCAGAGCGTGCTGCAGGAAGACGCCTTCGGCATGAGCAGCGAGTTCGTCGGGCTGGCCAACTTCCAGCGGCTGTTCACCGATCCGTCCTACCTGCAGTCCTTCCGCATCACCGCCATCTTCTCGGCCCTGGTGGCTGGGGGCGGCCTGGCCATCTCGCTGCTGCTGGCCGTCATGGCCAACCGCGTGGTGCGCGGCGCCGCGATCTACAAGACCCTGCTGATCTGGCCCTACGCGGTGGCGCCGGTGGTGGCGGGCGTGCTGTGGCTGATGATGTTCGCCTCGCCCTATGGCACCGTCCGCTACGCGCTCGGGCTCCTGGGCTACGAGTGGAACCACGTGCTCAATGGCAACCAGGCCATGGCGCTGATCGTGATGGCCGCCATCTGGAAGCACATCTCGTACAACTTCCTGTTCTTCCTCGCCGGCCTGCAGTCCATCCCGCAGTCGCTGATCGAGGCGGCCACCATCGACGGCGCCTCGCCCTGGAAGCGCTTCTGGAGCATCGTCTTCCCGCTTCTGTCGCCCACCACGTTCTTCCTGCTGGTGATCAACGTGGTCTATGCCTTCTTCGAGACCTTCGCCATCGTCGACGCCGCCACCGGCGGCGGTCCCGGCAAGGACACCTCCATCCTGGTCTACAAGGTCTACTACGACGGCTTCAAGGCCATGGACATCAACGGCTCGGCCGCCCAGTCGGTGGTGCTGATGGCGATCGTCATCGCGCTGACCGTCATCCAGTTCCGCTTCGTCGAGAAGAAGGTGCACTACTGATGATCGAACGACGCCCCGTCCTCGACTTCTTCACCCACCTGATCCTGGTGATCGGCGTGATCATCGTCGCCTTCCCGATCTACATGACCTTCATCGGGTCGACGCAGACGGCGCAGCAGATCGCGACGGCCAATCCCATCTCGCTGCTGCCCGGCAGCAACTTCCTGGAGAGCTACCGCTTCGCGCTGTTCGGCGGCAAGACCGAGGCCGGCGCCACCGTCGCCCCGGCGCTGCCGATGATGGGCATCAGCCTGGCCAGCGCGCTGATCATCGCCATCGGCAAGATCGCGATCTCCCTGCTGTCGGCCTTCGCCATCGTCTACTTCCGCTTCCCGGCGAAGGGCCTGGTGTTCTGGATGGTGTTCGTCACGCTGATGCTGCCGGTGGAGGTGCGCATCGGGCCGACCTACGAGGTCATCTCCGACCTGCGCATGCTCAACTCGATGGCGGGCCTGACCGTGCCGCTGATCGCCTCGGCCACGGCCACCTTCCTGTTCCGGCAGTTCTTCCTGACCATCCCCGACGAGCTGGTGGAGGCGGCGCGCATGGACGGCGCCGGGCCCATGCGCTTCTTCAAGGACGTCCTGCTGCCGCTGTCCAAGACCTCGATGGCGGCCCTGTTCGTCATCCAGTTCATCTACGGCTGGAACCAGTACCTGTGGCCGCTGCTGGTCACCACCGACGAGCGTATGTACCCCATCGTCATGGGCATCAAGCGGCTGATCTCCGGCGAGGTCTACATCGAATGGAACGTGGTGATGGCCACGGCGATCCTGGCCATGCTGCCGCCGGCAATCGTGGTCATCCTCATGCAGAAGTGGTTCGTCAAGGGCCTGGTGGACACGGAAAAGTAAATGGCTGCTATCTCTCTTCGCAACGTCGTCAAGAAGTACGGCAAAGGCAAGACCGAACTGCAGGTGATCCACGGCGTCAACGCCGAGATCGCCGACCGCGAGTTCATCGTCATCGTGGGGCCTTCGGGCTGCGGCAAGTCCACGCTGCTGCGCATGGTCGCGGGGCTGGAGGAAATCAGCGGCGGCGAGATCGCCATCGGCGGGCGGGTGGTGAACAACCTCGAGCCTGCCGAGCGCGACATCGCGATGGTGTTCCAGAACTACGCGCTGTATCCGCACATGAGCGTCTTCGAGAACATGGCCTACGGCCTGAAGATCAAGAAGGTGCCGGCCGACGAGATCCGCCAGCGCGTCGACAAGGCCGCGAAGATCCTCGAGCTGTCGCACCTGCTCGATCGCAAGCCGCGCCAGCTCTCGGGCGGCCAGCGCCAGCGCGTGGCCATGGGCCGCGCAATCGTGCGCCAGCCGCAGGTCTTCCTGTTCGACGAGCCGCTGTCCAACCTCGACGCCAAGCTGCGCGCGCAGACCCGGCTGGAGATCCAGAAGCTGCACCGCGAGCTGGGCATCACCTCGCTGTTCGTCACCCACGACCAGGTCGAGGCCATGACGCTGGCGCAGCGCATGATCGTGATGAACGCCGGCAACATGGAGCAGTTCGGCACGCCCGAGGAGGTGTACCACCGCCCGGCCACCACCTTCGTGGCCAGCTTCATCGGCTCGCCGCCCATGAACCTGCTCAAGGACGTGCCCGGCGGCCGCGCCGGCACCATCACCGGCATCCGCCCCGAACACCTGGACGTGAGCGACAGCGGCTGGGAAGTGCGCACCGAGACCGTCGAACTGCTGGGTGCCGAGCGCCTGGTCTACGGCCGCATCAACGGCGAACAGATCATCGTGCGCATCGAGGAAGGCCGCCCGGCCCCGGTGGCCGACCAGGTGATCCACGTCAGGCCGCGCGAAGACCGGCTGCACTGGTTCGACGCCGCCACCGGCAAGCGGCTGGACGCATGAACGCCTGGCCCTATCCGCGCTGGGTCGCCCACCGCGGCGCGGGCCGGCTGGCGCCCGAGAACACCCTGGCGGCCTTCCGCCTGGGCGCGGCGCACGGCTATCGCATGTTCGAGTGCGACGTGAAGCTGTCGGCCGACCTGGTGCCCTTCCTGCTGCACGACGCCACGCTGGAGCGCACCACCAACGGCATCGGCCGCGGCGCCGACCTGCCCTGGGACCAGCTCGCGCGGCTGGATGCCGGCAGCTGGCATTCGCGCGGCTATGCGGGCGAGCCGCTGCCCACCTTCGAGAACGTCGCGCGCTGGTGCTTGGCCAACGGCCACTTCCTCAACATCGAGATCAAGCCCACGCCCGGCCAGGAAGCGCAGACCGGCGAGGTGGTGGCGCGCCACGCCGCCCGCCTGTGGGCCGGTGAGGCGGTGCCGCCGCTGCTCACCTCGTTCCGGCCCGAAGCGCTGCAGGCGGCCCTGGCGGCCGAACCTGCGCTGCCGCGCGGGCTGCTGCTGGACACCCTCTGGGACGGCTGGTTCGACATGGCGCGCGCGCTGCAATGCGTGGCCATCGTCTGCAACCACGCGCTGTGGGACCAGGCCACGGTCCGCCAGGTGAAGGACGCCGGAATGCGCTGCCTGAGCTACACGGTCAACGACGACTGGGCCGCCCAGCGCCTGCTGGACCTCTGCACCGACGCCATCATCACCGACCGGGTCGACCTGTTCGCGCCACGCTGAGCGCGGCGCCGGCGCGGCGGGCTCCCTGCCGCAAGGCAAGCCAGGCATGCGCAGGGTTCAGCGCAGGTCGCCGGCGAGCGAAGCCAGGGTGGCGGCGGGAATGTCGACGTGGACCGGGTAGTGGGGATGGTCGCATCCCAGCTTGACGCCGGCGCCGGCCTTCACCGCCTCGCGCATGGCCGGGGATAGCTCGAAGCGCAGGAAATGCACCGAGGAGGTCTTTTCCGCCGTCTCGCGTCCGAGGTCCTCGTCGGCGATGGCGTAGGTGCGCGGATGGCCATCCACCTCGACGTACATGCGGTCCTCCACGCCGATCAGGTGCGCCAGCGCGCTGCGGCGTTCGCTCTCGTCGGGATACTCCAGCAGCATGGTCGCCTTCCAGTTGCTGCCATCGGGCACCAGCGGCGCATAGGCGTCGATCTCGGCCTGGATGCCGTCCTCCTCGAAGATCTTCTCGATGCGCAGCATCTCCTGCACCTGGTAGCGCATCGTCAGCTCGCTCTCGAATTGCACGGTGATGTGCTCGCCCAGGTGCACGGTGCGCAGCCTGCGGTGGGCGATGACTTCGGCCTGGTGGAGCTTGCGCCACCTGGCATAGGCCTCCAGGGTCAGCAGGGTGTCGGCGGTGATGCGGCCGGTGAGCTGCATGGTCACTCCAGTCCGTAGGCCATGCGCAGGAGCGACAGCGGGTGCTCCAGCCGGGGTGCGCCCAGTCCGTTGCGCTCGAAGCCCTGCGCGATGTGGTGGCCGCCGAGCGGGCAGTCGGAGCTGATGTAGTCGGGCGCACCGCCGGCGGGATGTTCGGCCATGCGCTTGAACAGCGGCTTGCCGATCTTCATCGCGACCTCGTGCGTGGGCTTCTTCACGCCGAAGGTGCCGGCGTGGCCGGAGCAGCGCTCGTTGGTGTGGACGGAGGTGCCGGGCACCATCTTCAGCAGCTCCTCGGTCTTCCTGCCGAAGTTCTGCACCCGGCTGTGGCAGGGCACGTGGTAGCTGACCTTGCCGAGCGAGCGCGGGAACTCGGTCCGCAGCAGGCCGTCGCGCCGGCGCGCCGCCAGGTACTCGAACGGGTCCCACATGGCCTCACGCACCGCCTGCACCTCGGCGTCGTCGGGGAACATCAGCGGGATCTCCTGCTTGAACATCAGCGTGCAGCTGGGCACGGCGCTGACGATGGCCCAGCCCTCGCGCGCGTACCGGGCCAGCACCGGGATGTTGGCGCGCATGCTGGCTTCCACCGACGCGAGGTCGCCCAGCTCCAGCTTGGGCATGCCGCAGCACTTTTCCTTGGGCACCACCTCCCAGGCGATGCCGTTGTGTGCCAGCACCTTCAGCAGGTCCAGGCCGATGCCCGGCTCGTTGTAGTCGACGTAGCAGGTGGCGAACAGGGCCACCTTGCCGGGCGTGCGTTCACCTTCGACCACCGCTGCCTGCGCCGCCGGCGCCGCGGGCGCCACCTGGCGGAAGCGGCGCGTGGCCAGCGACGGCAGCCAGGCATGGCGGTCGACCTGCAGCATGGTTTCCATGGCGGCGCGGGCCGGCCGGGTGTGGTTCACCGCGTTGACCGCCTGCGTCACGACGGGAATGCCGGCGAGGTGCCCGTGCAGGTCGGTCGACGCCAGCAGCCGGGAGCCGGCATCGACCCTGCCCTGCTTGAACTGGATGGCCTTGGCCCGCAGCATGGTGTGCGGGAAGTCCACGTTCCATTCATGCGGCGGCACGTAGGGGCACTTGGTCAGGTAGCAGAGGTCGCACAGGTAGCACTGGGCCACCACCTTCCAGAAGTCCTGCTTCTCCACGCCATCGAGCTCGCCGGTCGCGCCCTCGTCGACCAGGTCGAACAGGGTGGGAAAGGCGCCGCACAGGCTGACGCAGCGGCGACAGCCGTGGCAGATGTCGAAGATGCGCTCCATCTCCCGCACCGCCGCCGCCTCGTCGTAGTACCCCGGCGTCTTCCACGCGATGGGGTGGCGGGTCGGGGCTTCGAGGTTGCCTTCTCGCATGGAAGGGCCAGGGGCTGGAGCCCCCCTCAATCAGCCAGTTCGTTCAGCGCCTTGGTGTACCGGTTCGCATGCGAGCGCTCGGCCTTTGCCAGGGTCTCGAACCAGTCGGCGATCTCGTCGTGGCCTTCCTCGCGCGCGGTCTTGGCCATGCCAGGGTACATGTCGGTGTACTCGTGGGTCTCGCCGGCGACGGCGGCCTTGAGGTTGTCGCGGGTGCTGCCGATCGGCAGGCCGGTGGCCGGGTCGCCGCACTGCTCCAGCCATTCGAGGTGGCCATGCGCGTGGCCCGTTTCGCCTTCGGCCGTGGAACGGAACAGCGCCGCGACGTCGTTCTGGCCTTCCACGTCGGCCTTGTTCGCGAAGTACAGGTAGCGGCGGTTGGCCTGCGACTCGCCCGCGAACGCGGCCTTGAGGTTTTCTTCCGTCCTGGATCCCTTGAGAGCTGCCATGGAATGTCTCCTGGTGGTGGCTGAGGGCGCCCCGGCGCCGCCGCGGCGATGCAAAGCGTAGTTCAGGGTCGCCGCTGCGGTCCAATAGCCGGCCTCAATCCATTCCATGGCCGATGGCTATCCCAGCGCGTCCGTGGAGGTGGGGTCGAAGGCGGTGAACAAGGGAAGAGAAGGCCCTCTTCGTTACGTTATAGTAAACGGATTACGCATTAGTAAATTGGAGCCGCCATGTCCGCCGTGCTGAAAAGCCCCGCCGCCCTGCCCGCACCCGCGCCCATCCAGCAGCTGCACCACTACGCCTACCGCGCCAGGGATGCAGAGGAGACGCGCCACTTCTACGAAGACATCCTGGGCCTGCCGCTGTACCACATCATCCAGAGCGACGTGGTGCCGAGCACGGGGGAATACTGCCCCTACACCCACTTCTTCTTCCGCCTGCAGGACGGCTCGTTCATCGCCTTCTTCGACCTGGGCGACGACGAGGCGGCCGAGCCCTCGCCCAACACGCCCAAGTGGGTCAACCACATCTCCTTCCGGGTCGACTCGGTCCAGGCGCTGCTGGACATGAAGGCCCGGCTGGAGGCGCACGGCGTCGAAGTGCTGGGCGTGACCGACCACCACATCTTCCACAGCATCTACTTCTTCGACCCCAACGGCGTGCGGCTGGAGCTGTCGGCGCAGCTGGCGGATGAATTCCAGATGCTGCAGGAGAGCAAGACCGCCCACGCGCGGCTGCGCGAATGGACCGCCCGCAAGGAGCAGTGGCGCGCCGACCGCGCCGCGGGCAAGGCCGACGCCCGGCTCAAGCCGCAGCAGAACGACCGGCCCGAGTTCGTGAAGAAGTAAGGCGCGGCGCGCCGGCACGCGCTTGGGCGGCCGGCACGTCCCCGCGCGGGCGCCCACACCCCAAGGCGGGCGCGCGACCGCCACAACAGCACTCCAGGAGACACCCCCATGGCGGAACGTTACGCCGACACGGCGTTTTCCAACGGCTACGAGTTCACCCAGGGCAGCGGCTACACGCTGCCCGAGTACCCCTTCGTCCCCCCGCCCGAGATCGGCACCGGCACCCCAGGGCACCATCCCATCGTGATCGTCGGCGGCGGCCTGGCCGGCCTGACCCTGGCCTGCGCGCTCGCCCAGTACGGCGTGCCGGCGGTGCTGCTGGACGAAGACAACACGGTCGGCGTCAAGGGGGCCTCCTCGCGCGGCATCTGCTACACGCAGAAATCTCTGGAGATCTTCCAGCGCCTGGGCATCTACGAGCGCATTGCCGCCAAGGGCATCCAGTGGAGCGTGGGCCGCACCTTCGCGGGCGACGACGAGGTCTATTCCTTCGACCTGCGCCAGCAGGGCGGCTACAACCTGTCGACGCAGCCGCCTTTCATCAACATCCAGCAGTTCTACATCGAAGGCTACCTGGTGGAGCGCATCCAGGAACTCGGCCAGGTTGAGCTGCGCTGGAAGAACCGCGTCACCGGCTTCGCCCAGGACGCCGACGGCGCCACGCTCACGGTCAGCACCCCCGCGGGCGACTACCAGCTGCGCGCCGACCACGTGATCGACGCCACCGGCTCGCACAGCCCCTTCCGCAAGTGGGTCGGCGCCTCCGTCACGGCCAGGAAGGGCGACGACCGCTGGTGCATCGCCGACGTGCGCTTCAACAAGAAGCCGCCGGTGGAGCGCCACACCTGGATCGAGGCGCCCTTCAACGAGAACCGCGCGGTCTGGCAGCACCTGATGGGCGACGACGTCTGGCGCATCGACTACCAGATGGCGCCCGACGCGGACCCCGCCTACGTCAGCCGCGAGTCCGTGGTGCGCGAGCGGCTGGCGCGCCAGTTCGGCGCGGACGCCGACATCGAGATCGTCTGGGTCGGCCCCTATGCCTACCGCAGCGAATGCATCGACCGCATGCGCCACGGCCGCGTGTTCTTCATGGGCGATTCGGCCAAGGTGGTGAGCCCCTTCGGCGCGCGCGGCGGCAACACCGGCATCTCCGACGCCGACAACCTGGCCTGGAAGCTGGCGGCGGTGCTCAAGGGCCGCGCCGCCCCCGCGCTGCTGGACAGCTACCACGACGAACGGCACGAAGCCGCGCAGCAGAACGTGCTGGTGACCCACCGCACGGGCCGCTTCCTGCGCCCGGCCAGCGCCACGGAAAAGTTGTTCCGCGACGCCGCGCTGAGCCTGGCGCGCCAGCATCTGTTCGCGCGCCAGTTCGTCAACACCGGCCGCATGGCGGTGGCCAACAGCTACTCGCGCTCGGCCGCCTGCGACCGCGGCGGCGGCCAGTCGGTGCAAAACGTCGCCTTCCAGTGGCCCGACGGCTCGCGCGGCGAGGTCAACGACCTGCTGCGCTGGGCCGATGGCCGGCTGCTGGTGCTGCTGTTCGGCAATGCCTCGGCGGCGGCGCTGCAGCGCCTGCGCAGCCTGGGCGAGTCCGCGCCACTGGTCTGCGTGCAGGTGCTGGGCCCGGACGAGCGGCCGGCCGTGCGTGAGCACGTGCGCGACCCGCAGGGCCACCTGCAGGGCGCCTGCCATGTGTTCGGCCACGCCTGGGCCTTGGTGCGGCCCGACAGCTACGTCGCGGCCACCGGCGAAGCGGTGGACGCATCCCTGGTGCATGCGGTCGGGTGCGCCCTGGGCGCCCGGCTGGAGGAGACGGCATGAAGACGGCATCGAACCTGCAGGACGCCGACGGTTTCTACGAACAGCTGCTCGACGCCCACGAGGGGCTGACGCCGGAACAGTCGCAGCTGCTCAACGCCCGGCTGATCCTGCTGCTGGCCAACCAGGTCGGCGACGCCGGGGTGCTGAAGGAATGCGTGGAGGCGGCGCGGCGCTTTCCCTGACGCCGCCCTCTAAAATCGCCCGGTGAGCAACGAACAACCCGGGCTGAACAGCCTCTCCAAGTCCTTCGAACCGGCCGCCATCGAGGCGAAGTGGGGCCCCCTGTGGGAACAGCGGGGCTACGCCCGTGCCGGCTGGCGCGGCACCGGCGCGCCGAAGGAAGGCGCGCCTTCCTTCTCCATCCAGCTACCGCCGCCCAACGTCACCGGCACGCTGCACATGGGGCACGCGTTCAACCAGACGATCATGGACAGCCTGACGCGCTACCACCGGATGCGCGGCTTCAACACGCTGTGGGTGCCGGGCACCGACCATGCGGGCATCGCCACCCAGATCGTCGTCGAGCGCCAGCTGCAGGAACAGGGCGTCAGCCGCCACGACCTCGGCCGCCCCGACTTCGTGAAGAAGGTCTGGGAGTGGAAGGAGAAGTCCGGCAACACCATCACCATGCAGATGCGCCGCATGGGCGACAGCGTGGACTGGTCGCACGAGTACTTCACGATGGACGAGAAGCTCTCGAAGATCGTGACCGACACCTTCGTGCAGCTGTACCGCCAGGGCCTCATCTACCGCGGCAACCGCATGGTCAACTGGGACCCGGAGCTCAAGAGCGTGGTCTCGGACCTGGAGGTCGAGAGCGAGGAGGAAGACGGCTTCCTGTGGCACATCCGCTATCCGCTGGCCGACGGCAGCGGCGAGCTGGTGGTGGCCACCACGCGTCCGGAGACCATGCTGGGCGACGTCGCCGTGATGGTGCATCCCGAGGACGAGCGCTATGCCGCGCTGGTGGGCAAGCACGTCCGGCTGCCGCTGTGCGACCGCGAGATCCCGGTCATCGCCGACGACTATGTCGACCGCGAATTCGGCACCGGCGTCGTCAAGGTCACGCCGGCGCACGACCCGAACGACTATGCGGTGGGCCAGCGCCACGGACTGCCCGTGCTGAGCGTCCTCAACCTGGACGTCACCGTCAACGACAACGCGCCGGCGCCCTACCGCGGCCTCGACCGCTTCGCCGCGCGCAAGAAGGTGGTGGCCGACCTGGAGGCGCAGGGCTTCCTGGTGGAGACCAAGAAGCACAAGCTGATGGTGCCGCGCTGCGCCCGCACCGGCCAGATCGTCGAGCCCATGCTGACCGACCAGTGGTTCGTGGCCATGACCAAGGTCGGCGCCGGCGACCCCACCGGCAAGTCGATCGCGCAGAAGGCCATCGACGCGGTCGAATCGGGCCAGGTCCGCTTCGTGCCGGAGAACCACGCCTCCACCTATTTCCACTGGATGCGCAACATCCAGGACTGGCCGGTGTCGCGCCAGCTCTGGTGGGGCCACCAAATCCCGGCCTGGTACGACGAGGACGGCAACATCTACGTGGCGGCTTCCGAGGCGGAGGCGCAAGCCCAGGCGCCGGGCAAGACGCTGACCCGCGACCCCGACGTGCTGGACACCTGGTACTCGGCGGCGCTGGTGCCCTTCTCCACCCTGGGCTGGCCCGAGCAGACCGAGGACCTGGCGCTGTACCTGCCGTCTTCCGTGCTGGTGACCGGCCACGACATCCTGTTCTTCTGGGTCGCCCGGATGATCATGATGACGACGCACTTCACCGGCCGGGTGCCCTTCCGCGACGTCTACATCCACGGGCTGGTGCGCGACTCGCACGGCAAGAAGATGAGCAAGTCCGAAGGCAACGTGCTCGATCCGGTCGACCTGATCGACGGCATCGCGCTGGCCCCCCTGCTGGACAAGCGGACCACCGGCCTGCGCAAGCCCGAGACGGCGCCGCAAGTGCGCAAGAACACCGAGAAGGAATTCCCCGAGGGCATTCCCGCCTTCGGCGCCGATGCCCTGCGCTTCACTTTCGCGGCGGTTGCCAGCCTGGGCCGCAACATCAACTTCGACACCAAGCGCTGCGAGGGCTACCGCAACTTCTGCAACAAGCTGTGGAACGCCACGCGCTTCGTGCTGATGAACTGCGAAGGCCAGGATCTGGGCGAGGACGCCACCCTGACCGCCGCCGACCGCTGGATCGTCTCGCTGCTGCAGAAGGCCGAGGCCGAGGTGGCCAAGGGCTTTGCCGACTACCGCCTGGACAACGTGGCCAACGCCATCTACCAGTTCGTCTGGGATGAGTACTGCGACTGGTACCTGGAGATCGCCAAGGTGCAGATCCAGACCGGGGACGCAGCGCAGCAGCGCGGCACGCGCCGCACGCTGATCCGCGTGCTGGAGGCCATCCTGCGCCTGGCGCATCCGCTGATTCCCTTCATCACCGAGGAGCTGTGGCAGAAGGTCGCCCCGGTGGCCGGCAAGTCCGGCGCATCGATCAGCATCGCGCCCTTCCCCGAGAGCAACCCCGCCAACCTCGACCCGCAGGCCGAGGAGTGGATGGCGCGGCTCAAGGCCGTGGTCGACGCCTGCCGCAACCTGCGCGGCGAGATGAACGTGTCGCCCTCGACCCGCCTGCCCGCCTACGTGGTGGGCGACGCCGACTTCATGCGCTCCGCCGCGCCGGTGCTGCAGGCCCTGGCCAAGCTGAGCGAAGTGAAGGTGTTCGACGACGAGGCGGCCTGGGCCGCGGCCGCCCAGGCGGCGCCAGTGGCGGTGGTGGGCGGCACCCGCCTGTGCCTGTACATGGAGATCGACGTCGCCGCCGAAAAGGCGCGCCTGGGCAAGGAAGCCGCGCGCCTGCAAGGCGAGCTGGCCAAGGCCCGTGGCAAGCTGGCCAACGAGGCCTTCGTCGCCAAGGCGCCGCCGGCCGTGATCGAGCAGGAACGCAAGCGCATCGCCGACTTCACCGCCGCCCTGGAAAAGATCCAGGGGCAGTTGGCGCGGCTAGGCTGATCCGGGCGCGGGCGCCGGGCTGTTGGCGAAACGGCCCGGCTCCAGCGCCATCGTGCTGGTGCTGGCGCCCTCGAAGCCGGAGGTGGCGGCACTCAAGGCTTCGTGCATGCGCTGCACCACATACCAGCTGGCGCGCAGGCGCGCCTCGCGGGTGTGCGAGCCCAGGCGCGGCGTCAGCACCAGGTTGGTGAGCTCGTGCAGGGGCGAGCCCCTGGAAGCGAATCCGGATTCCGAGGAATCGAGCAGGGCGGTGTCGATGCGGCCGTCGGACAATGCCCGCGCCAGCGCGTGCGGATCGAAGAAATCCGAACGCGTGGTGCTCACCCACAGCTGGCCCGGGCGGCAATGGGCCAGCACCTTGTCGTTGACGAAGCCGCGGTAGCGGGGCGCATAGAGAACCTGCACGCTGACGGCGTCGGCCGCCTGCAGCAGCTCCGGCAGGCTGAGCGGCTGCACCTTGAGGCGGGCCCAGACCGGCGCGCTCTGGTGCACGGCGGGGTCGTAGCCGACCAGGCGCACGCCCAGCGTTGCGAGCAGCAGGGCCAGCGCCTGCCCGCTGGGCGCCAGGCCGAACAGGCCGACCACGCTGCCGTGCAGTTCGCGCCCCAGGCGGATGGGCGCATGGCGGTCGCCGGCCAGCGACTCCGCGATGCCACGCCGGTACAGCGACAGCAGGCTGGCGAGCGTGTATTCGGCATTGGAACGCACCGTTGCGGTGCCTGACTGGATCACCCGCACCCCGCGCTCGCGGCAGGCCTCGAGGTCGGTGTTGTCCGAGCCCACGTGCATGCGGGCGACGACCTTCAGCAGCGGCGCGAAATCGAGGAACTCGCGCGTGACCTGGGCCTTGCGGGGCAACAGCACGGCATGGGTCTTGTAGATGGCCTTGCGCAGCGCCGCGGCATCGCCGCCGGCGAGGTCCAGGCGGACTTCCACCGCATGGCGCGCCTGCAACCACGCTTGTGCCTCGGGTGCGAGCTTCTCGAGCAGTAAGATGTCCAACCGTCTGATCCTTGGGTCACTATCCGGAAGCCAGGATGGCGGCCCCGACTGCCCAAAAAAAAGGCACTGTAGCCACCTTCAACCACGGAGTCGATGAAAAAGTTGACAAACATCACCAAGGCCGTCTTTCCGGTTGCGGGCCTCGGAACCCGTTTCCTGCCCGCGACCAAGGCGCAACCCAAGGAAATGCTGCCCATCGTGGACAAGCCCCTCATCCAGTACGCGGTGGAAGAGGCCTACCAGGCGGGCATCCGGCACATGATCTTCGTGACAGGCCGCAACAAGCGTGCCATCGAGGACCACTTCGACACCGCCTACGAGCTCGAGACTGAACTCGAAGCCGCCGGCAAGCGCGAACTGCTGGAGCTGGTGCGGTCGCTGGCGCCCGCCGACATGGACTGCACCTACGTGCGCCAGCCGCGCACCCTGGGCCTGGGACATGCCGTGCTGTGCGCCAAGCCGATGGTGGGTGACGAGCCCTTCGCCGTGCTGCTGGCCGACGACCTGATGTGCGGCCCCACCGACGACAACGGCGTGCTGGCGCAGATGGTCGCCACCTTCGAGCAGGTGCAGACCACGGTGCTGGCCGTGCAGGAGGTGCCGCTGGAACACGTGCGCCGCTATGGCATCGTGGCCGGCGACGCCGCCGGCGAACGGCTGGTGAAGGTGCGCGAGATGGTCGAGAAGCCCGCGCCCGAGAAGGCGCCCTCGCGCCTGGGCGTGGCGGGCCGCTACATCCTGACGCCGGCCGTGTTCGAGTGCATCCGCAACCAGCCGCGCGGCGCCGGCGGCGAAATCCAGCTGACCGACGGCATCGCCCAGCTGATGGCCACGGAAGGCGTGCACGCCTACCAGTACCAGGGCAAGCGCTACGACTGCGGCAGCAAGGAAGGCTTCCTGGAAGCCACGGTGGAATTCGCGCTGCGCCACCCCGACGTGGGCAACACCTTCCGCAGCTACCTGCAGTCGCTCAAGCTGGCGTGATCTCCAGCCGCTGCGTGCCCCGCCACGCAGCGC
>JAEZKX010000152.1 GCA_023436025.1 Pseudomonadota bacterium
CTGCTGCTGATCGGCGCGGGCGGCGCCGCCGCCGGGGTCCTCGGGCCCCTGCTGGAGGCCGCGCCGGCGCGGGTGGTGGTGGCCAACCGCACGGTCGCCAAGGCCGACGAACTGGTCGCGCGCCACGCGGCGTTGGCGCAAGCGCACGGTGTCCGGCTGGCGGCGTCCGCGCTGCAGGACGTGCCCGGCCGCTTCGACGTGGTGGTCAATGCCACCGCCTCCAGCCTTTCGGGCGCGGACGTGCCCGTGCCGGCGGGGGTGCTGAAGCCGGGTGCGCTGGCCTGCGACATGATGTACGGCCCGGCCGCCGACGGCTTCCTGCAATGGGCGGCGCGCCATGGCGCGGTCGGCCGCGACGGCCTGGGCATGCTGGTGGAACAGGCCGCCGAAGCCTTCCTGCTGTGGCGCGGCGTTCGGCCGCCCTCGGCGCAGGTCCTGGCCGAACTGCGCGCGGAGCTGGCGCGGTGAAGGCGGCGCTGCGCTGGCTGGTGCTGCTGCTGGTGGCCTTCGCGGCGCTGCAGTTGTTCTTCATCCTGCGCATCGCCGCCATGGCGGTGCTCGACCCGGTGTCGACCACCTTCCAACGCTCGGAGGCCTGGCGCATCGCCACCGAGCGCGACCGCCTGCGCTGGCGCCAACAATGGGTGCCCTACGACGGTATCTCGGACCACCTCAAGCGCGCCGTGATCGCTGCGGAAGACAGCACCTTCGCCTACCACGTGGGCGTCGACTGGGCGGCGCTGGAGCGCGCCTGGGCGCGCAACGAGAAGGCGGAGCAGCAGGCGCTCAAACGCGCCTCGCTGGTGAAGGACCCGGCCAACGCGCGCCCCGCCAAGGTGGTGGGCGGCTCCACCATCACCCAGCAACTGGCCAAGAACCTGCTGCTGTCGGGGGAGCGCACCTTGCTGCGCAAGGGCCAGGAGCTGGTGCTGACGCTGGCGCTCGAACAGTTGCTGACCAAGCAGCGCATCCTGGAGATCTACCTCAACAGCGTCGAATGGGGCGAAGGCGTGTTCGGCGCCGAGGCGGCGGCGCAGCACTACTTCCGCAAACCGGCCGCCCGGCTCGCTCCCCACGAAGCGGCCCGCCTGGCCGTCATGCTGCCGCAGCCCAAGCGCTTCGAGAAGACGCCCGGCTCCGGCTACCTGGCCGGCCGCACCTCCACCAACGCCGCGCGCATGCGCGCCGCCCAACTCCCCTGACCGGGCCGTCGGGTTCCCACCAACGGCCATGCGCATCCTCGGCATCGACCCCGGCTTGCAGACCACCGGCTTCGGCGTGATCGACGCCAGCGGCCACGAGTTGGCCTATGTGGCCAGCGGCACCATCACCACCACGCACCTGGAGCGCGGCGACCTGCCCGGGCGGCTGAAGGTGCTGTACGAAGGCATCGCCGAGGTCCAGTCGCGCTACCGTCCCGACGTCGCGGCGGTGGAGATCGTGTTCGTCAACGTCAACCCGCAGGCCACGCTGCTGCTGGGGCAGGCACGCGGCGCCTGCGTGACCGCGCTGGTGGCCTGCGACCTGTCGGTGGCCGAATACACGGCCTTGCAGATGAAGCAGGCGGTGGCCGGCTACGGCAAGGCGGCCAAGGCCGAAGTGCAGCAGATGGTGAAGCGGCTGCTGCATCTGCCCGGGCTGCCTGGAAAGGACGCTGCCGACGCCCTGGGCCTGGCCATCACGCATGCACATGTGGGTGCGGCGGTGGCACGTATCGCGCAGGCGGCGCCCCTGGGCAGGAAGTCGGCGACCGGCCAGTACCGCAACGGCCGGATCCGTTAGGTCCCGCTGGTCAGGGCGCGAGACGTTCCAGGAACAGCACCAGGCCGAAGCCGAGGGCGGCCAGCAGCGTCCACTTGAGGATGACGTTGCCGAAGCGCTTGAACCGCGGCTGGCCGGTGGCGCCATAGAGCGCGAACGACACGCCCGCTGCCAGGAGCAGCAGCATCACTGCCCAGCGGAACAGCAGCATGCCTTACCAGGCCCGTGCCGGCTGGGCGAAGCCCGCGGGCGCCTGGCGCTCGTCGCCGAAGCTCACCACCTCGAAGGCGCCCTGGTCGGCCAACAGCGCGCGCAGCAGCTTGTTGTTCAGTGCATGGCCCGAACGGAAGGCGCCGTAGGCCGCCAGCAGCGGCCGCCCGACGAGGTAGAGGTCGCCCATCGCGTCGAGGATCTTGTGCTTGACGAACTCGTCGTCGTAGCGAAGGCCGTCGGCGTTGAGCACGCGGTAGTCGTCCATGACGATGGCGTTGTCCATGCCGCCGCCCAGGGCCAGGCCGTTGGAGCGCATCATCTCCACGTCCTTGGTGAAGCCGAAGGTGCGCGCCCGCGCGATGTCACGCGAGTAGTGGCCCGAGCTCAGGTCGAACTCGTAGCGCTGCGAGGTGGAGTCCACCACGCGGTGGGCGAAGTCGATCTCGAACGAGAGCTTGAAGCCGTGGTAGGGCTCCAGCCGCGCCCACTTGACGTTGTCGCCCTCGCCTTCGCGCACCTCGACCGGCTTGAGCACGCGGATGAAGCGGCGCGGCGCGTTCTGCTGCTCGATGCCCGCGCTTTGCAGCAGGAACACGAAGGAGGCGGAGGAGCCGTCGAGGATGGGCACCTCTTCGGCCGTGATGTCGACATAGAGGTTGTCGAGGCCCAGGCCGGCACAGGCGGACATGAGGTGTTCGACCGTGTGCACCTTGGCGCCGCCGTTGGAGATGGTGGAGGCCAGGCGCGTGTCGGTCACGGCCTGGGCCGACACCGGGATGTCGACCGGGAGCGGCAGGTCGACCCGCCGGAACACGATGCCGGTATCCGGCTGCGCCGGACGCAGCGTCAGTTCCACCCGCTGGCCGGAGTGGAGCCCCACGCCGACGGCCTTGGTGATGGTCTTGAGGGTGCGTTGCCGGAGCATGCCCATATTTTAGGCGGGCCGTCCATCCGCCGCTCTGCGTTTACCCAATGGCCCTGATTGAAGCCCTCAAAGGCGGACTGCCAGACGCAAAAGTCGCAAAGGTCCCGCAAAAGTCGCAAAAGGGCATCCGGAAGAATAATTTTTTCTGGATGTCCTTTTGCGACTTTCGCGTAGTTTTTGCGACCTTTGCGTCCGGCAGTCCGGGTGTTCATCTGCTCCCGAAAAAGCAAAAAAGGGCGGGCCTACTGCGCCCGCCTCCAACCACTCCCCTTGGAGCCGGTTCTCAGTCCGCCTGCTTGCGCAGGAAGGCCGGGATCTCGAAGTCGTCCATGCCGCCCGAGGACAGCGCGTCGACCTTGGCCGCGGCCTGGGTGCGGTTGGTGCGCCAGACGCTCGGCACGGCCAGACCGCCGTAGTCCGGCTGCTGCGGGACAGCGGCGACGCCGGCGGCCTGCATCTCGCGCGTGACGATGGCGCCCGGACCGCCGATGGCGGTGCTGATGGTGGGCACGTTGAAGGGCACGTTGTCGGTGCCGGTGCGCAGCACCTGCAGCGGCGGGGCCGTGCGGCGCTGCTGGCCGTGGCGCGACAGGCCGGTGGCCACCACGGTCACGCGCATCTCCTCGCCGAGCGACTCGTCGTAGGCGGTGCCGAAGATCACGTGCGCGTCGGGCGAGGCGCAGGCGCGGATGGTGTTCATCGCCTGCTTGGTCTCGGCCAGCTTCAGGCCGTTCTTGGCCGCGGTGATCAGCACCAGCACGCCCTTGGCACCCGAGAGGTCGACGCCTTCCAGCAGCGGGCAGGCCACGGCCTGTTCCGCGGCGATGCGGGCGCGGTCCGGCCCGCTGGCCACCGCCGTGCCCATCATCGCCTTGCCCGGCTCGCCCATGACCGTGCGCACGTCCTCGAAGTCGACGTTGACGTGGCCCGGCACGTTGATGATCTCGGCGATGCCGCCCACGGCGTTCTTCAGCACGTCGTTGGCGTGCGCGAAGGCCTCGTCCTGGGTGATCTCGTCGCCCAGCACTTCCAGCAGCTTCTCGTTGAGGACCACGATCAGCGAGTCGACATTGGCCTCGAGCTCGGCCAGGCCGTTGTCGGCGTTGGTCATGCGGCGGCCGCCTTCCCAGTCGAAGGGCTTGGTGACGACGCCCACGGTCAGGATGCCCATCTCCTTGGCCACGCGCGCGATCACCGGCGCGGCGCCGGTGCCGGTGCCGCCGCCCATGCCGGCCGCGATGAAGCACATATGGGCGCCCTCAAGCAGCTTCGACACCTGCTCGATCGTCTCCTCGGCGGCGGCGCGGCCGATCTCCGGACGGCTGCCCGCACCAAGACCTTGCGTAATCTTCGCGCCAAGCTGGATCTTCTGCGGCGCGATCGATTGCTTCAGCGCCTGGGCATCGGTGTTCGCGACCAAGAAGTCGACGCCCTGCACATCTGCCCGCATCATGTTGGCAATTGCGTTGCCGCCCGCACCGCCGACGCCGACAACCGCGATCTTCGGGGTCAGTTCGTCAACTTCGGGTGCAATGAATTCAATGCCCATCGCAAATTACTCCGTCATTTCGGGCACGAAACACTGGCCCGCCATCGCCATTGATCTTAGTGCAGCATTGAAAGCGTAGGTGCCAGCCGAAAAGCGGCACTGCGCGATCAATAATTCGCCTTCGCCGCCTGGAACAACCGCTTCAACGCGCCAAGCC
>JAEZKX010000201.1 GCA_023436025.1 Pseudomonadota bacterium
GCACCCACCTGCACGCCGCTGGCCGCGCGCGCGGCCCGCACCACCGCCAGCGCGCAGACCTCGGCCACCATCGCGCCGAGGGTCATCATGCCCAGCGTGCGGCCGCTGGCGCCGGTCCCCAGCGCGAACAGCGCGTCGCCGTCGGACAGCGTGTGGATGGGGTTGATGGCGCGGGCCAGGCCGTCGTGGCCCATGGTGGCCAGGCGGCAGGCCTGCATCTTGGTGATGACGGCGTCGGTGGCGATGACGCCGATGGTGGTGTTGCTGCCTGGCAGCATGGGCTTGGGTGGGTCGCCGGCCAGCAGCGCGCGCCGCGTGTCCAGCAGGGAGCGGCCGTCGGGGGTGCGGGCGCCGGCGATGGGGCGGCCGGTGTCCGGGTCGACCACGTCGCCCAGCGCGTTGCAGGCGATGATGGCGCCGACCGTGACCCCATCGACCGTGATCGCAGCATGGCCGATGCCGCCCTTCATCGCACGGTCGAAGCCGAAGATCTTGCCCACCACGGCGCCGGCGCCTGCCCCGACGTTGCCCTCCGCCGGCGTGTCGCGCGAGGCCGCCTCGCAGGCGGCGTAGCCGGCGGCGGCATCGGGACGGATGGCGGCGTCGCCCACCGGAAGGTCGAACAGCACCGCGCCGGGCACGATGGGGACGCGCGCCGGACCCACGTTCATGCCGATGCCGCGCTCGTCCAGCCAGCGCATCACGCCTGCGGCGGCGTCCAGTCCCCAGGCGCTGCCGCCGGACAGCAGGATGCCGTGCACGCGTTCCACCACGTTCTCGGGCGCCAGCAGGTCGGTCTCGCGCGTGCCTGGCGCGGCGCCGCGCACGTCGACGCCCGCCACGGCGCCTTCGCGCGCCAGGACCACGGTGCAGCCGGTGGGCCGGCGGGTGTCGGTGAAATGGCCGACCTCGATGCCGGCGACATGGGTGATGGAAGACTGCATGCGCGGCATTATCCGCGCCGCTTCCTCAGGCCTTGTTGTACGAGGCGAAGACGCGCGTGGCGCCCGATTTCAGCACCAGCAGCACGTCGTAGGGGTCGCGCCGGCCGCCGTAGACCGGCTGGTCCATGCCGGGCGAACCGACGGGCATGCCGGGCACCGTGAGACCCACGGCTTCGGGGCGCTCGCGCAGCAGGCGGCGGATGTCGGCGGCCGGCACATGGCCCTCGACCGCATAGCCGCCCACCAGCGCCGTGTGGCAGGAGCCCAGCTGCTGCGGAATGCCGAGCTTGCGGCGCATGGCCTCGTTGCCGCTGTCGTGGGCGCGGGTGGCGAAGCCGTTGCGCTCCAGGTGCACGATCCAGTCCTTGCAGCAGCCGCAGTTCGGGTCCTTCCAGACCTCCACCAGCACCTTGGACGGGGCCTGGGCGATGCCGGCCAGCGGCCAGGCGGCGACGGCCAGCAGGAGAGGGCGGCGGGTGAGTGACGTCATGCCGGGATTGTCGCCCGCCCAGCGGCCGAGCAAAAGTCCTACAGACTGTGCGGCTTGTTCTCCGACAGCCGCCCAAGGCTGGGCTTCCTACAGTATGGGCTGCCGCCGGCGGTGCCGGCATTTGTCGCAACGAGACCCGAGAGAGGAACAACGCCATGAACGCTGAGACCGCCAGCAACCCCTTCCCGACCAGCGCCGAGCAAGCGTCCGCCACCGAAACCGGCGGCCTCAACGGCGATGTCAACCGCGTGCGCAAGATGGCGCAGACGCTGCACGAGGCCGTGGACTCGCTGGAGCAGAAGCTCGGCTCCAGCAGCGACCGCATGATGAGCCTGCAGCAGGAATATGGCGACATGGCGCGCGAGCAGGTGCGTGCCAACCCGCTGGCGGCCCTGGGCGTCGCCTTTGCCGCCGGTTTCGTGATCGCCAAGATCCTGCGCTAAGCGCGCAGCTCCTCCCGGGCCTGGCGCAACACGCTGAGCCCGGCAGCGATCGCGAGTCCCGCCATGACGGCCGCGACCAGCAGGTCGGGCCAGCGGGTTCCGCTGCCGAACACCCCCAACGCCGCCAGCAGTACCGCGATGTTGCCGATGGCGTCGTTGCGGGTGCAAAGCCATACGCTGCGCATGTTGGCGTCGCCCTCGCGGTAGGCGTAGAGCAGGGCGCCGACCCCCACGTTGGCGGCCAGCGCCAGGAAGCCCACGACGCCCATGGTGATGGCCTCGGGCGTGGCACCCGCAGCGGCCGCCCATACCGACCGCGCCAGGACGGCGATGCCGAACAGCAGCATGGTGACGGCCTTGAATTGCGCCACCCTTGCGCGCGCCGCCAGGCCCATGCTCAGGGCCATGAGCGACAGCAGGTAGTTGCCGGCGTCGCCCAGGAAGTCGACGGCGTCGGCCAGCAGCGAGACCGAGCCGGAAGCCATGCCGGCGCCGATCTCCAGCAGGAACATGGCGCCGTTGACCGCCAGCGCGATCCACAGGGCGCGCCGGTAGCCCGGCGGGATGGGCACGCCTGGCGCCAGTCCGTGGTCGTGGCCATGCGCGTGTCCGTGGTGGTGATGCAGTCCCATGCGGGTATTTGAAACCCTGGAGCGGCTCCAGGGTCAAGCGGCTACCATGACGGCATGAAGATCAGCGAGCTCAGTCGCGCGACGGGCGTCGACGTCGACACCATCCGCTACTACGAGAAGAGCGGCCTGCTGCCGCCACCGGCCCGCCAGGCCAACGGCTATCGCCACTACGGCGATGCGCACCTGGAGCGCCTGGCCTTCGTGCGCCACTGCCGCGCGCTCGACATGCCGCTGGCCGACGTGCGCAGCCTGCTCGGCGTGGTCGACGGCCAGCCCGATCCCGACGGCACCGCGGATGCCCTCGTGGCCCAGCAGCTCAAGCGGGTGCGGGCGCGGCTGAAGAGCCTGCGTGCGCTGGAGCGGCAGCTGGCGCAGCTCAAGGCGCGCTGCGATGCCGACCATGCGCAGCATCCCTGCTACCTGCTGGGCGAACTGGTGGCGGCGGCCCACGGCGAGGCCTGCGCCTGCCACGAGCCCGAAGGCGCCTGACCAGCTGGGTGTGCCGCCCTCAAGGGGCCCGACCTCGGCCCCGGGATGCAGCGCTCAGTACGCCTGCGGCAGCGCCATGCCCCGCTTGGCCAGCACCGCGCGCAGGCGGTCCGGGTAGTCGGTGATGATCCCGTCCACGCCCCAGCCCAGCAAGCGCTCCATGTCGGCCGGGTTGTTGACCGTCCACGGCACCACCTTCAGGCCCAGCGCCTGCGCTTCCTTGACCCGTTCGGCCGTCACCGCTCCCTGGTTGGGCGCCCACACGGCACCGCCGGCGGCTTTCACCATCTTCGGCACCGTGCCGTGGTCGGCCAGGCGCAAGCCCGCATTCCAGCTGCCGTCGCGCATGTTGTTGTTGGCGCCTGCGCTCTCGTTCGTGAGGTAGACCGTGGGGATGGCCGGCTCGGCCTTCTGCACCAGCTGCAGCGTGCGCCAGTCGAAGCTCTGGATCGCCACCCGCTGTTGCATGCCGTGCTCCCGCACCACGGCCAGCAGCGCCTGCACCATCGCCTCCGGCGCCACCGTGTCGCCGGGCGCATGGGGATTGATCTTGGTCTCGATGTTGAAGCGCACGGGGGCGCCGCGCTCCTTCACCAGCGCGAACACCTGCGCCAGGGTGGGGACGCGCGTGCCGTCGCGGCCCTGCTGGGTGGCGAAGGTGCCGGCATAGGGCGTCTCGGGCTGGATGCGGCCGACGTCGTAGGCCTGCAGCTGCGCCAGGGTCAGCGACTTCAGCAGCGGCCCGCGCGGCCCCGCCAGCCACTGGCCGGACGCGTCGCGCGTGATCGCCGGGTTGAGGTAGGGGTCGTGCGCGACCACCACCACGCCGTCGGCCGTGACGCCGATGTCCAGTTCCAGCGTGTCGACGCCGAGCGCCAGCGCCCGCTCGAAGGCCGGCAGCGTGTTCTCGGGCGCCAGTCCGCGGGCGCCGCGGTGGCCCTGCAGGTCGAACGAGGCAGGCGCCGCGGGCTGGGCGGCGGCGCCCAGCGCGATGAGCAAGGAGGCGATGCAGAGGACGGTGCGTTTCATGCGCGGCATTCTCGCCCACCGCCATGACCGGACCGTGGCAGGCCGCCGGCGCCGGCGCTATAAACGGGCATGCCGCGCCGTCCCGTCAACCTGCATCCCGCCTACCACGCCCACGTCTATTTCGATGCGGGCAGCGTCGCCCAGGCCCGCGCGCTGTGCGAGGAGGCCGGCCGCACCTTCGGCATCGCGGTGGGTCGCGTGCACGAGCGCCTGGTGGGCCCGCATCCGCGCTGGAGCTGCCAGCTCGCCTTCTCGGCCACCGAGTTCGACCGTGTCGTTCCCTGGCTGGAAGCGCACCGCGACGGCCTCGACGTGTTCGTCCACGGCCTGAGCGGCGACGACCTGAAGGACCACACCGAGCACGCCTACTGGCTCGGCAACGAATGGCCGCTGGACCTGCGCCAGTTCATGGCGCGAAAGACAGGCTGACCCGCCCCACGCCCAGCAGCTCGGCATCCACCTGCGCGCCCGCCGGCGCGAACAGCAGGCCGCTGCAGGAGCCCGTGGTCACGACCTGGCCGGCGCGCAGCGGATGGCCGCGCCGCGTGCAGTGCACCACCAGCCAGCCCAGCAGCCGCCAGCAGTCGCCCGCCGCATGGGCGCCGCGCGCGCTGGCCACCGGCTGGCCGTCGAAGGCGAGGTAGGCGAGCAGCCGACGC
>JAEZKX010000269.1 GCA_023436025.1 Pseudomonadota bacterium
CCGCCACGAACACCGGCACCCCGGTTCGCCGCCGCACCAGCAGCGGCTCGTCGCCCGTGCGCGCGGCGTCGTCGCCGTCACCGACTTCCAGGCAGTCGCCCGCGCGCCGGCCGTAGCCGCGCGACACCACGCCAACCTGCAGGCCACGCGCCGCCAGGTGGCGCACCACCTCGATGACCACCGGTGTCTTGCCGGCGCCGCCGGCCACCACGTTGCCCACCACCACGACCGGCACCGGCAGCCGCCGCGCCTTGCGCAGGCCCGCCGCATAGAGTCCGCGATGCAGGGCCGCGGCTGCGCCGTAGGCCAGGGAGAGCGGCCACAGCGTCCAGGCGACGGCGCCGCGCCGCAGCCAGGCGCGTTGCAGCGCCTGCGCCATGGCCTAGCGTGCCCCGGCGGCGGCCGAGGATTGGGTGGCGAAGGTGATCTGGGTCAGGCCCATGCGGCGTGCCGCCTCCATCACCGTGATCACCGACTGGTGGGTGGCGGTGGCATCGGCGCTGATGATGACCACGGTTTCCTTGCCCGCCTTGGCCGCCTCGCCGATGGCGGTGGCCAGGTCCTCGGTGCCGCGCGCGGCGATGGGGGTGCGGTTGACCATGTAGCGGCCGTCGCTGGAGACCGCGACGATGACCTCCCGCGGGTAGTCGCGCTGGGCGTCGGTGTCGGCCACCGGCAGGCGCAGCTGCATCTCGGTGAACTTGCTGTAGGTCGTGGACAGCATCAGGAAGATCAGCACGACCAGCAGCACGTCGATGAACGGGATCAGGTTGATCTCCGGTTCTTCCTTGGCGCGCGGGCGGAAATTCATGGCGCGCGCTCTGTCAACCGCGGCGCAACGCCGTCAGGTGGCGCGCGAAGCGCTCGCCGGCCAGCTCTAGCGCCAGCAGGTACTCGTCGACGCGGGCGCGGAAGTAGCGCCAGAAGATCAGCGCGGGGATGGCCACGATCAGGCCGAACGCGGTGTTGTACAGCGCCACGGAGATGCCGTGGGCCAGCTGGGCCGGGTTGCCACCCGGGGCGCCGCCGGCGGTGGGCGCCTGCGAGCCGAAGATCTCGATCATGCCGATGACGGTCCCCAGCAGGCCCAGCAGCGGCGCCGCCGAGGCGATGGTCGCCAGCGCATTGAGGTAGCGTTCCAGCCGGTGGGCGACCGCGCGGCCGGTCTGCTCCATGCTGGCGCGCAGTTCTGCCTCGGTGCAGCGCGGGTCGGCGTTGAGGGCGCGAAATCCGCTGGCCAGCACCTCGCCCAGGGCGGAACTCTGTTCCAGCTGGGAAACCACGTCGGGCGAGGGCACCGAGACCCGCGACACCGCCAGCGCCTCGTCCAGCAGCCGCGGCGGCACCACGCGCGCCTTCTTCAGGCTCAGGAAGCGTTCGATGATCAGCGCCAGGGCGACGATGGAGCAGGCAATCAGCGGCCAGATCGGCCAGCCGGCGGCTTGTATGATCGAAAACAAGAAGGGTCCTCCGCGCCGTGTTTCTACTTCTGCCAGGCGCACTTGCCGGCTTCGCGTGGGGCGGATTATCGCGGACTTGCCAACTGTAGGACTCGGCCCCGTGGCCGTAGGACGACACTCACAATTCCTGTGGATAATTTTGTTGAGAAACCCCCCGCCGCGGCCCGGCAGCCCGCGCCAATCCTGCGTCGTGACAGAACGATGACGATTTGAGCAGGAAAAAATCTTTATAAATCAATGACTTGCTCGGAGAAATCTGCCTCGGCAGGGCGTCCTGGGGCGAAGCGCCCCGCTACCCGCGTGCTGTGGATGAAACGCCATGGGGTTTACCCGGGGTTCCGACGAGCGTGATGACGCCAGCCCCCTCCCTGGCCCCCCTGGGCAGCCGTGTCTGGGGCGTGGGCGCCCTGTGCCGCGCCGTCGCCGACGCCCTGGAAGCGCGCTTCAACCCGGTCACCGTGCGCGGTGAGATCACCGGCTTCTCGCGCGCCGCCAGCGGCCACTGCTACTTCACCCTGAAGGACGGCCAGGGCCAGATCCGCTGCGCCATGTTCCGCCGCGCCGCCAGCCTGGTGTCGGTGCTGCCGCGCGAGGGCGAGCTGGTGGAGGTGAACGGCCGCCTGGGCGTGTACGAGCAGCGCGGCGACCTCCAGCTCATCGTCGAAAGCCTGCGGCGGGCCGGCCAGGGCGCCTTGTTCGAGCAGTTCCTGCGCCTGAAGGAAAAGCTCGAGGGCGAGGGCCTGTTCGATGCCGCGCGCAAGCGGCCGCTGCCGCTGCTGCCGCGCGGCATCGGCATCGTCACTTCGCTGCAGGCGGCGGCGCTGCACGACGTGGTCACCTGCCTGCGGCGGCGCGCCGGCCACGTGCCGGTGGTGCTGGCGCCGGCGGCGGTGCAGGGCGCGCAGGCGCCGGCCGAACTGGTGGCGGCGCTCGAATCGTTGTATCGCCTGGCCGCGGCCGGCACGCTGGACCTGATCCTGCTGGTCCGCGGCGGTGGCTCCATCGAGGATCTCTGGGCCTTCAACGACGAACGCCTGGCGCGCACCATCGTGCGCAGCCCGGTGCCCCTGGTCAGCGGCGTCGGCCACGAAACCGACTTCACCATTGCCGACTTCTGCGCCGACCTGCGCGCGCCCACGCCCACGGCGGCGGCCGAGCTGGCCGCGCAACCGCGCGAGACCTGGCTCACCGCGCTCGACCTGGAGGCCGCGAGGCTGCGTGAAGCGCTGCAGCGACGGCTGGACCGGGCGGGCCAGCGCCTGGACCAGGCGGCCGCGCACCTGGGGCGTCCCTCGGCGCGCACCGCCGCGCAGCACCTGCGCCTGGAGCGCGCGGCGCAGCGCCTGCGCCATGCGGTGGCCGCGCGTGTCCAGCGCGGCAGTGATGCAGTCGACAGTGCCGCTGCGCGCCTGCGCAGCAGTGTCGCCGAGCGCAACGCGCAGGCCGAGCGCCGGCTCGACCGCCTCGGCCTGCGGCTGCAGCTGCTCGATCCGCGCCTGGTGCTGCAGCGCGGCTATGCGCTGCTGACGGAGCCCGAATCGGGACGGCCGGTGACCAGCGTGCGGCAGGTCCACCCCGGCCAGGCGCTGCGGGCTGCCCTTGCCGACGGCGAGGTTGATGTGCAAGTCGCGCCGGACGGTGCGCGACCTGCCTAGAATCGCACCCGTCAACCACAGCAACCCCGAAGAGGAAGAAGAGCCATGGAACACGTCCTGCCCCCGCTGCCGTACCCGATCGACGCCCTGGCGCCGAACTACTCGCAGGAAACCCTCGAGTACCACCACGGCAAGCACCACAAGGCCTACGTCGACAACCTGAACAAGCTGCAGGCCGGTACCGAGTTCGAGAACATGCCCCTGGAGGAGATCGTCAAGAAGTCTTCCGGCGCGATCTACAACAACGCCGCCCAGATCTGGAACCACACCTTCTTCTGGAGCTGCATGAAGCCCGCCGGCGGCGGCGAGCCCACCGGCGCGCTGGCCCAGGCCATCAACGCCAAGTGGGGCAGCTACGCGGCCTTCAAGGAAGCCTTCGTCAAGTCGGCCGTCGGCAACTTCGGCTCCGGCTGGACCTGGCTGGTGAAGAAGCCCGACGGCAGCGTCGACATCGTCAACACCGGCGCCGCCGGCACGCCCCTGACCACCGCCGACAAGGCCGTGCTGACGGTGGACGTGTGGGAGCACGCGTACTACATCGACTACCGCAACGCCCGCCCGAAGTTCGTCGAGGTGTTCCTCGACAAGCTGGTCAACTGGGATTTCGCGGCGAAGAACTTCGCCTGATCAGGCGCTGCGCGCAAGAAGGCGGCCTGCGGGCCGCTTTTTTTTGTCTCCGTCGGCCGTGTATGCGCCGCACTACTTCTGGAACACCGGTCCCGCGATCTTCATCCCCGGCCGGATGCCCTTCTTCTTGAACCAGCCCTGGTTCATCTCCAGCACGTAGCGCACCGGCTCCCTGGAGCAGTGCGAGTCGAGCGTCTGCGGCTGCATGTCCTCGATGTTGACGATCCGGCCGTCGTCGGCGAGGAAGGCGGTGGACAGCGGCAGCAGCGTGTTCTTCATCCAGAAGCACTGCGGGCTCGCCTGCTCGAAGACGAACAGCATGCCCTCGTGCTGCGGCATCTCCTTGCGGTACATGAGGCCGGTGGCGCGCTGCTCCGGCGTGAGGGCCACCTGGGCGTCGATCTGGTGCATGCCCGAGGAGAGCTTGATGCGCGGCAGGTCCATCTGGGGTTCCTGCGCGAGGGCGGCGGTGGCGGCCAGGGCGGCGGCCAGGACGAACAGCTTGGCTTTCATGCGGCTATTGTGCGCGGAGCAGGAGAGGGCCGGCCGGCGGGCGGGCTGCGGCGCGGCCCTCGAAACGCGCATGCCCGCCGGAAGCGGGCATGGGGAAACGCCCCTGGACGAGCGGGCGCTGCAAGAAGCGGTCCGATCAGGACTTCTTCTCTTCCTTCTTTTCGGCCTTGGCATCGGCCTTGGCGGCCTTCTTGTCCGCCTTGGCTTCCTTCTTTTCGGCCTTGGCCTCGGCCTTGGCTTCCTTCTTCTCCGCCTTGGCTTCGGCCTTCGCTTCCTTCTTCTCGGCCTTCGCTTCCGCCTTGGCGGCCGCGGGCGCGGGGGTGGCCGGGGTGGCCTGGGCGAACACGGCGGCGGAGAACAGGCCGGCGACGAGGGTGGCGAGGAGCTTGCTCATGGGGTTTCCCTTCGGATGTGAGGTGAGATTGCCCGCCGCGGATGCGGCCGACCCCCCGGAAACGCGGCAGCGGCGAGCGCGGTTGACAGGCTAGAATCCGCGGCGTTTGCCACGGCTGCGCCGTTCGCGCAAACCCTGATTGCCTTTCTCCCACGGACGTATTCCCCCCCGCATGCCTTACCAGCACATCCAGGTGCCCGCGCAGGGCCAGAAGATCACGGTCAACGCCGACAAGTCGCTGGACGTGCCGGACCAGCCGATCATTCCCTTCATCGAGGGTGACGGTACCGGGGCCGACATCACGCCGGTGATGCGCAAGGTGGTGGACGCGGCGGTGGAGAAGGCCTATGGCGGCCGCCGCAGGATCCACTGGATGGAGATGTTCGCCGGCGAGAAGGCCACCCGTGTCTATGGCCCGGACACCTGGCTGCCCGAGGAGACCATCGAGGCCGCGCGCGACTACGTGCTGTCGATCAAGGGGCCGCTGACCACGCCGGTGGGCGGCGGCATCCGCTCGCTCAACGTGGCCCTGCGCCAGGCGCTGGACCTGTACGTCTGCCTGCGCCCCATCCAGTACTTCAAGGGCGTGCCGTCGCCGCTGAAGGAGCCGGAGAAGACCAACATGGTGATCTTCCGCGAGAACTCGGAAGACATCTACGCCGGCATCGAGTACGAGGCCGGCTCCGAGAAGGCGCGCAAGCTGATGGACTTCCTGGTGCGCGAGCTCGGCGCCCGCCGCATCCGCTTTCCCGAGACGTCGGCCGTCGGCGTCAAGCCGGTGTCCATCGAGGGCACCGAGCGCCTGGTGCGCAAGGCCCTGCAGTACGCCATCGACCACGACCGGCCCTCGGTGACGCTGGTGCACAAGGGCAACATCATGAAGTTCACCGAAGGGGGCTTCCGCGACTGGGGCTATGCGCTGGCCAAGAGGGAGTTCGGCGCGCAGGACATCGGCGCCGGCCCCTGGTGCCGCTTCCGCAACCCGCGCACCGGCCGCGACATCATCGTCAAGGACACGATCGCCGACGCCTTCCTGCAGCAGATCCTGATGCGCCCGGCGGAGTACAGCGTGGTCGCCACCCTCAACCTCAACGGCGACTACATCTCCGACGCGCTGGCCGCGCAGGTGGGCGGCATGGGCATCGCCCCGGGCGCCAACATGAGCGACTCGGTGGCGATCTTCGAGGCCACGCACGGCACCTCGCCCAAGTACGCGGGCAAGGACTACGTGAACCCCGGCTCCATGATCCTGTCGGCCGAGATGATGCTGCGCCACATGGGCTGGACCGAGGCCGCGGACCTCATCATCCGCTCGCTCGAGGCGGCCGTGCAGTCCAAGCGCGTCACCTACGACTTCGCCCGCCTGATGGAAGGCGCGACGCAGGTGAGCTGCTCCGGTTTCGGCCAGGTGATGATCGACCACATGTGAGGGCCGTCCGCCGCAATCCCACAAGCCGCCCGCGGGCGGCTTTTTGCTGCCCGTTTCCCACGCCGTAAAATGTGTCGTCGCATCGTGCGCGCCCCATCAACATCCTGAAAGAACTGCCTTGGCTGCCGACCGTTCCAAGATCATCTACACGCTGACCGACGAAGCCCCGTACCTGGCGACGCATTCGTTCCTGCCCATCGTCCGCACCTTCGCGTCGGCCGCCGGCATCGACGTGGTGGAGAGCGACATCTCCGTGGCGAACCGCATCCTGGGCGAGTTCCCCGAGGCACTGAAGGACGACCAGAAGGTGCCAAACACGCTGGCCGAGCTGGGCAAGAAGACGCTGGAGCCCGATGCCAACATCATCAAGCTGCCCAACATCAGCGCCTCGCAGAACCAGCTGGTGGCCGCCATCCGCGAGCTGCGCAGCAAGGGCTACATGGTCCCCGAGTACCCCGAGTCGCCCAAGACCGACGAGGAGAAGGCGATCCGCGCCAAGTACGCCAAGGTGCTCGGCTCGGCCGTGAACCCGGTGCTGCGCGAGGGCAACTCCGACCGCCGCGCGCCCAAGGCCGTCAAGGAATACGCGCGCAAGCACCCGCACAGCATGGGCGAGTGGAGCCCGGCCTCGCGCACCCACGTGTCGCACATGGTGGGCGGTGACTTCTACGCCAGCGAGAAGTCGATGACGCTGGACCGCGCGCGCGACGTCAAGATGGAGCTCATCACCAAGTCGGGCAAGACCGTGGTGCTCAAGCCCAAGGTCTCGCTGCTCGAAGGCGAGATCATCGACTCGATGTTCATGAGCAAGAAGGCCCTGCTGGCCTTCTACGAGAAGCAGATCGAGGACGCGCACAAGACGGGCGTGATGTTCTCGCTGCACGTCAAGGCCACCATGATGAAGGTCTCGCACCCCATCGTGTTCGGCCACTGCGTGCGCACCTTCTACAAGGAAGCCTTCGAGAAGCACGGCAAGCTGTTCGACGAGCTGGGCGTCAACGTCAACAACGGCATGGCGAACCTCTACGAGAAGCTCGCCACCCTGCCGCAATCGCAGCGCGACGAAGTCACGCGCGACCTGCACGCCTGCCAGGAGCACCGCCCGGCGCTGGCCATGGTCGATTCGGCCAAGGGCATCACCAACTTCCACTCGCCCAACGACGTCATCGTCGACGCCTCGATGCCGGCGATGATCCGCGCCGGCGGCAAGATGTACGGCGCCGACGGCCGCCTGCACGAGGTCAAGGCGGTGATCCCCGAGTCGACCTTCGCCCGCATCTACCAGGAGATGATCAACTTCTGCAAGTGGCACGGCAACTTCGACCCGAAGACCATGGGCACGGTGCCCAACGTCGGCCTGATGGCGCAGCAGGCCGAGGAATACGGCTCGCACGACAAGACCTTCGAGATCGCCGAGGACGGCGTCGCCAACATCGTCGACCTGGCCACCGGCGAGGTCCTGCTGACGCAGAACGTGGAGCAGGGCGACATCTGGCGCATGTGCCAGGTGAAGGACGCGGCCATCCGCGACTGGGTCAAGCTGGCCGTCACGCGGGCGCGCAACTCCGGCATGGAAGCCGTCTTCTGGCTGGACAACTACCGCCCGCACGAAGCCGAACTGCGCAAGAAGGTCGACAAGTACCTGAAGGAGCACGACACCACCGGCCTGACCATCAAGGTCATGAGCCAGGTGCGCGCCATGCGCTACACGCTGGAGCGCGTGATGCGCGGCAAGGACACCATCAGCGTCACCGGCAACATCCTGCGCGACTACCTGACCGACCTGTTCCCCATCATGGAGCTGGGCACCAGCGCCAAGATGCTGTCCATCGTGCCGCTGATGGCCGGCGGCGGCATGTACGAGACCGGCGCCGGCGGCTCCGCGCCCAAGCACGTGCAGCAGCTGGTGGAAGAGAACCACCTGCGCTGGGATTCGCTGGGCGAGTTCCTGGCGCTGGCGGTGAGCCTGGAGGACGAGGGCATCAAGACTGGCAACAAGAAGGCCAAGGTCCTGGCCGACGCGCTGGACGCCGCCACCGGCAAGCTCCTGGACAACAACAAGAGCCCCTCGCCCAAGACCGGCCAGCTCGACAACCGCGGCAGCCAGTTCTACCTGACCCTGTACTGGGCCCAGGCGCTGGCGGAGCAGAAGGACGACGCCGAACTGGCGCAGCGCTTCGCCCCGCTGGCGAAGTCCCTGGCCGAGAACGAGCAGAAGATCGTCGAAGAGCTCAACGCGGTCCAGGGCCAGGCCGTGGACATCGGCGGCTACTTCCTCCCCGATCGCAGCAAGGTCAGCGCCATCATGCGCCCCAGCCAGACCTTCAACAAGCTGCTGGACGGGGTGCAGGCCGCCTGACGGCTGCGCCACCCCCGTGAAAGAAGCCGCCTCCGGGCGGCTTTTTCGTCACTGCAGGTCGCCCAGGGAGCGTGGACGCGCGCCGATGCGGCGCCGCCGCGGCGGCGTCACTTGCTGGCGTGGTCGCCGGCGTGGAACTGCGGGGCGCGCACCTTGGGCTGCCGGGCCGGCCGCTCGCCGCCGGCCTCGGGAAGCGTCTGGATGGCGCCGGGCTGGGCCTGGATGTTCTGGGCCAGCTGGCCCTTGGGACCCTGCTGGATCTCGAAGCTCACGCGGGAGCCCTGCTTCAGGGTCTTGAAGCCTTCCATGGTGATCGCCGAAAAATGGGCGAAGACATCGGAGCCACCACCATCGGGCTCGATGAACCCGAATCCCTTGGCGTCGTTGAACCATTTGACTGTGCCGGTCGCCATCTCGCGATCCCCCGTTCTTGTTCCCTCAAACGCGGCGAGTGTCCGCGCTTCCGTTGCGCGTGTCAATAAAATCACTTACGGGTGGCGGGCGCCGGCGCCGGCGCCGCCGGCCGTCCCGGGCCGGGTTTTCGCGACAATCTTCGCAGCCCGGCCGTGCTGTCGCTTGAATGTGACGCGACCGTCTCCATTTCCCATTGCATCGGCGGGTGCAGACCGCCGCCGATAGAATGATTTTCATGGCCAGTCAGACACCCCTCCCGCCCCCGGGCCGCCCCCCGCAACACCCCCCCCCCCCCCGCGGCGG
>JAEZKX010000360.1 GCA_023436025.1 Pseudomonadota bacterium
CGACGGCGCCCGCTGGCGGCGCGCCGCACGAATTCGGGCAGGAAGCTGCGCCGGCTGCGGTCGGCGAAGGCCACCGTCACCTGCGTGGCGCTGGCCTCCTCCACCACCCCGCGGCCGTAGCGCCGCACCTCCACCACGTCGCCGCGCGCGAACACCGTCTGGCCCGCTTCGTCCTCGGCTTCCTCCGGCTGCGTGGCGGGCGCGCGCCGCAGCAGGTCTTCGACCACCGCCTCGTGCGCCTTGATGCGGCGGCAGTTGTCGCAGTGGTCGCAGCGCTCGAAGGGTGCGCCGCCCTCCAGGTGGTCCAGCAGCACGCGCCAGCGGCACTGGCCGGTCTGCGCATAGAACACCATGCGCTCCAGGGCCTCGCGGTCGAGGTCGCGCTTCTTGCCGTAGGCGTCGGTGATCTCGCGCATGCGGGCGCCGCCGGCCTGCGCCTGCAGCAGGCGCAGCGAGCCGTCGCGCGCCTGGCTGACGATGCGGTCCTTGCGCAGCAGCCCCAGCGCCACCTGCAGCTTGGCGCGCGCGCGGCCCAGGCGCGCCTGCAGCAGCGGCAGCGTCCAGGCCGGCGCATCGGCGGGCGGCTCGCGCAGCGCCTGCACCAGCGCCACCGCGTCCTCCTCGCCGGGATAGCGGCCGGCCATGAAGAACTGCTGGATCGCCTTGTCGCCGCGCAGGAACAGCAGGGTGCAGCGCGCCATCTCGCCGTCGCGGCCGGCACGCCCCGCCTCCTGGTAGTACGACTCCAGGGTGGCCGGCAACTGGTAGTGCAGCACGAAGCGGATGTCGGGCTTGTCGATGCCCAGGCCGAAGGCGTTGGTGGCCACCATCACGCGGCGCTCGCCGGCCATGAAGGCCTCCTGCGCGGCATGGCGCTCGCTCGCCGACAGCTTGCCGTGGTAGAGGCCCGCCGATTCGTCGGCGGCGAGCAGCGCCTCGTGCACCTGCTGCGCCGCCTTGACCGTGGCGGTGTAGACGATGCCGCTGCCTTCGGTGCCGGCGACCAGCTTGAGGACCTGCGCCAGCTTGTCGGCCTCGCGGGTCACCGGCACGACGCGCAGGTCGAGGTTGCTCCGGTAGGCGCTGGTGTTGACCAGGCCGGCGGCCGGGATGCCCAGCTGCTTGCTGATGTCGGCGGCGATCTCGTCGGTCGCGGTCGCCGTCAGCGCCAGCACCACCGGCCGCCCCAGGCGCGGCAGCACATGGCCGATCTCCAGGAAGGCGGGGCGGAAGTCGTGGCCCCACTGCGAGATGCAGTGGGCCTCGTCCACCGCCAGCAGGCTCACGGGATGCGCCTGCAGCAGCTTGAGGAAGCCGGGCTCGGCCAGGCGTTCCGGCGTGGTCATGATGATCCTGGCGCTGCCGTCGGCCACCGCTTCCTCGGCGGCCTGCGCCTCCTCGTTGTCCACGGCGCTGTTCACCTGCACCGCGGGAATGCCCTTGGCACGCAGCGATTCGCACTGGTCCTTCATCAGGGCGATGAGGGGCGAGACGACCACCGTGCGGCCGGGGAGCATCAGCGCCGGCAGCTGGTAGCACAGGGACTTGCCGGCGCCGGTGGGCATCACCGCCAGCGTCGAACGCCCTTCGAGCACGCGCTCGATCACGCTCGCCTGGCCGGGCCGCAGGCGCGACAGGCCGAAGGTCTCGCGCAGCAGGGCCCGCACGCGCCGTTGGACGGCGGTGGGTGAGGCGGGGCGCGGCATGGCTTAAGCTTGCCGTGCGTCGCTGCCGTCAGCGGCCTGGATGTCGTCCTCATCCAGGTCGGTCAGCTCCAGGGCGTCGGCGTCGGGTTCGGGAAGGACTTCACCGTCGGCCAGGTTCACCACGCGGTCGGGGAGGATGTCGGCACCCTCCACCACGTCGCGGCCGACCACGGCCCCACGTGCACCGGTGCCCATCGAGTCGCTGTCCTCGTTCGCCTCGGTGGTGCCGACGGCGTCGCTGCCGCTGTCGGAGTTGTCGCTCGGGCCCAGCAATTCCGCTTCGCGCCCGCTCGGGTTGGATGGCGCGGTGTCCGCGCCCAAGATGCTGCTGTACGCCATGTCGGCCTCCACTTGTTCACGGCCAGTGTGGCGAAGGCGCTGTCGCCGCCACGTCGGCACCCGCACCGCGACGGTGTCGGACACGACCGTTGGCAGGGCGGCTGCGTCACGGCAGGCTGGCGCGCCAACTCGACAGATGCCCGCCTCGGCAAAATCTGCTTTGACAAAGGTTGCCTAGGCAAATAGTATCTTCGCCATGCCACCCAAGCCCACGGCGTTCTACACCCCCGAGAACTACGACCCGGACGAGAGCGCCGCCTACCTGATGCGGCGCATCCTGGCGCGCATGGCCGGCGATGTGGACCAGGCGCTGGAGCCGCGCGGCCTCACCAGCGCGCAGTGGATTCCGCTGCTGAAGCTGCACCTGGGCCATGCCTCCACCGTGGCCGAACTGGCGCGCGAATGCGCCCTCGACCCCGGAGCCATGACGCGCACGCTCGATCGCCTCGAGGCCAAGGGCCTGGTGACGCGGGTGCGTTCCTCGCAGGACCGCCGCGTGGTCAACCTGGAGCTCACCGCCGAAGGCCGGGCCACGGCGCGCGGGATCCCGGCGGTGCTTTGCGAGGTGCAGAACGCCTTCCTGCAAGGCTTCACGGTGGCCGAATGGCAGCAGCTGAAGGAGCTGCTGCGCCGGGTCCTCGCCAACGGCGTCGCGCGCCAGGCGGACCACCAGGAACAGCCATGAATCCTTCTCCCAGCCGGCACCTTGCCGGCTTTTTCATGGCCGCGCTGCCGGCCGGTTGCGCCGGCAAGGGTGGCCTGGCGCCCGGAGTCCGGATGCGCGGCGCGCCGGCCCAACGGGTCGCGCAAGAAACCAAGGAAACCGAACCATGACCGACGCAGTCCAGGGCCAGCCCGCGCCCGCCAACAGCAAGCGGCGCAAGGGCCTGCTCGCGGTCGCCGCGGTGGTCGCCATCGGCGGCATCGCCTGGGGCGCCTACGAATGGCTGGTGGCCAGCCACTACGAAACCACCGACAACGCCTACGTGCAGGGCAACGTCATCCAGATCACGCCCCAGGTGGGCGGCACGGTGATGTCCATCCATGCCGACGACACCGACTTCGTGAAGGCCGGCCAGCCGCTGGTGCGGCTGGATCCGGCCGACGCCCAGGTGGCGCTGGAGCAGGCCGAGGCCGCGCTCGGCCAGGCCGTGCGCCAGGTGCGCACGGTCTTCGCCAACAACGGGGCGCTGGCCGCGCAGGTCGCGCTGCGCGAGGCCGATGTGGCCAAGGCGCAGGCCGAGCTGGCACGCGCCAACGACGACCTGAACCGGCGCCAGTCGCTGGTGGCCGCCGGGGCCGTGTCGCGCGAGGAGTTGAGCCACGCCCAGACACAGTTCAACGGCGCACGCAGCGCCCTGGCGGCGGCCGAGGCCGCGGTGGTGAGCGCGCGCGAGCAGCTCGCCAGCAACCAGGCGATGACGGAAGGCACCGAGGTGGCCCTGCATCCGCAGGTGCAGGCCGCCGCCGCCAAGGTGCGCGAGGCCTGGCTGGCGCGGC
>JAEZKX010000378.1 GCA_023436025.1 Pseudomonadota bacterium
TCGCCCAGCAGCCGCCCCTCACCCGGGAGCCGGCGGGGGAGCCGCGCAAGAACCAGAAGATCGAGCGGATGGTCACCGAGGACGGTGGCAACCGGATCGACGAACTGCGCGTCGGGGGGCAGGTGCAGAGCGTCACCGTGCAGCCCAAGGCCGGCGCTCCGGCCTACGAGATGCAGCCCAGCGACCTGGCGCGCAGCCGCCCGGCGGACAGCCGCGAAGGCCTGGCCGGGCGCAGCCAGCGGGTCTGGAACCTCTTCGACTTCTAGCATGGCCGTCTTCACCGAGGTCTCGGAGCGCGAGGCAGGCGCGCTGCTGCGCGCGCTCAACCTGGGCGAGCTGCGCACGCTGCGCGGCATCCAGAGCGGCATCGAGAACACCAACTACTTCGTCACCACGGCCGACGTGCTGGGCGAGCGCGAGTACGTGCTGACACTGTTCGAACGCCTGACCGCCGAACAGCTGCCCTTCTACCTGTACCTGATGAAGCACCTGGCGCAGCACGGCATCCCAGTGCCCGACCCGGCGGCCGACCAGGCAGGCGACATCCTGCACCGCCTGTGCGGCAAGCCGGCGGCGGTGGTGAACAAGCTGCCCGGCCACCACGAGCTGGCGCCCACGGCGGACCACTGCGCCCAGGTGGGCGCCATGCTGGCGCGCATGCACCTGGCCGGGCGCGACTACAACCGCCACCAGCCCAACCTGCGCGGCCTGCCCTGGTGGAACGAGACCGTGCCGGTGGTGCTGCCCTTCCTGGCGCCGGAACAAGCCACGCTGCTGCGCAGCGAGCTGGCCTACCAGAACCACGTGGCCAGCGGCACGGCCTATGCCGCGCTGCCGCGCGGACCGGTGCACGCCGACCTGTTCCGCGACAACGTGATGTTCGAGGACGGCCGGCTCACCGGCTTCTTCGACTTCTATTTCGCCGGCGTCGACAGCTGGCTGTTCGACCTCGCGGTCTGCCTCAACGACTGGGCCATCGACCTGCCCAGCGGCCGCCACGACGCCGCCCGCGCGCAGGCCTTCGTGCGCGCCTACGGCGAGGTCAGGCCACTGACCGCCGCCGAACGCCAGCTGCTGCCGGCCATGCTGCGCGCGGGGGCGCTGCGGTTCTGGATCTCGCGCCTGTGGGACTTCCACCTGCCGCGCGAAGCCTCGCTGCTGAAGCCGCACGACCCCACCCACTTCGAACGGGTGCTGCGCGACCGTGTCGCCCGCCCGGTGCTGGCCGCCGACCTGTGAGTGCCGGCGGCACCGTGCCGTACCTTGCGTTAAATTCGCCAGGCCATCCCCGCGCCCGGGCGCACCATCCGCCGCAAGGCGACCTCGAACCGACACCTGCCGCCTCGCTGCCGTGAAACTCAACATCGTCCCCGCGCGATCCGGAATCCAATGGGTCAAGCTCGGTGCCCAGGCCTTCATGAAACAGCCGCTGGGGCTGACGGGGCTGACCTTCATGTTCGGCGCCATCTATGCCCTGCTCGTCAACCTGGGGGCGGTGGGCGCCGTGGCCCTGGGCCTGTTGACGCCAGCCGGCTCGCTGGCCATGTTCGTCGCCACCGAGCGCGTGACGCAGGGCCAGTTCCCGCTTCCCAGCGTGTTTGCCGCCGCCTTTCGCAACGGCCGCACCTGCACCCGCGCCATCCTGATGCTGGGCGCCATCCACATCGCCATCCTGCTCGGCCTGTTCGCGCTGGTCACGCTCCTGTCCGCCGGGCCGCTGGTGGAAGTGACCCAGGCCGCCGACGGTAACCCGCCGCAGGTGAAGATGAAGCCGGCCTTCCTGCTGCTGGGCGCGCTGCAGTTGCCCTTGCTGGTGCTGTTCGCCTATGCGCCGGCGCTGGTCTACTGGCACGGCCTGTCGGCCACCAAGAGCCTGTTCTTCAGCCTGGTGGCCTTCTGGCGCAACCTGCGCGCCTTCATCACCTATTCCGCCGCCTGGGTCCTGATCCTGTCGATGGTGCTGATCGGCCTGTCGCTGCTGGCCGGCGGCCAGGCTGCGCTGCTGGTGCAGTTCTTCGCGCCCTTCAGCCTGGTGCTGCTGGCCATGATGTTCACCTCGCTGTACTTCTCGTTCCGCGACAGCTTCATCGCCACGCCGCCCGATCCGCAGCCACCGCCAGCCACGCCCGGGCCCCTGTAAGAGGCGGAATGCGGCCACCGCAAGAGCGGCCTCGTGCCGGCGGCGGCCAGCAGGATTGGCGCCTCCTGGGTAAGTCGTTCAACTGCCCGACGGGGCGGCTTGTAAGACTTTCCCCTATGGCCATCAAGTGTAAGTCGTTGTTACACTGCTCGCCAACCGGTGAGAGTCGAGGGGAAGCCAGGATGCCGAAGTCACTGTGGAGCAAAGCCAAGGCGGCGTTCTCCGACACCGAGCCCATGTCGACCCTGCCGATGATCCCTCCGGGCGAAGAGCAGGCCTATGCGGCCACGGCGCCGCAACCCCTGGTGCGGGTGGTGGCCGACATTGCCGGCCCGCGCAACACCCTGCACGAGCTGATGGCTGAGATCCGCAAGAACAACCGGGTCTGCCCGCAGCCGCAGCGCTGGACGGAGTTCTACCAGCTGCTGGAGGAGCTCGGCGACGGCGCCACCCCGCCGCCGTCGCCGCTGGTCGGCCCGGCCTGGTCGACCACGCCCGCCCTGGCCAAGCGCATGTGCTTTCGCGAACAGGTGGAGTGGGCGGCCGCGCACAACTGCATCATCGCGGCCTTCACGTTCCTGAAGGTGCTGCCGGACGCGGACTGGCACTACATGGGGTGAGCCCGGCGGCGCCGGGCACCCGTCTTCAGGTCACCGGGGTCAGCTTCGCCACCGCCAGCGCCAGCCACTTCTGCCCGTGGCGCGGGAAATCGATCTGGGCCCGCGCGTCCTGCCCCGAACCCTCCAGCGTCAGCACCTTGCCTTCGCCGAACTTGGTGTGGAACACCTTCATGCCCGCGCGCAGGCCGTGGCCGGGGTCGGCCTTCTGCGGCGGCACCGGCGGGCTGGCGAAGGTCTCGCTGCGGCCTGCGTACGACGCGCCACCCGTGCCGCCCTGGCGCGAGGTCGGGTAGCCCATGCCGTAGCCGAAGGCCGAACCGCCGAAGTTCTGGTTCTTCGGCGTCAGCCACTTGAGGGCGCCTTCCGGCAGCTCGTCGAAGAAGCGGCTGCGCACGTTGTAGCGGGTCTGGCCGTGCAGCAGGCGGGTCTGCGAATGGCTGAGGTACAGGCGCTGGCGCGCCCGGGTGATGGCCACGTACATCAGCCGGCGCTCCTCCTCCAGGCCTTCGTAGTCGGCCAGCGAACGCTCGCTGGGGAACAGGCCCTCTTCCAGGCCGGTCACGAAGACGCAGTCGAACTCCAGGCCCTTGGCGGCGTGCACCGTCATCAGCTGCACCGCAGCCTGCCCGGCCTGCGCCTGGTTGTCGCCCGACTCCAGCGCGGCGTGCGTCAGGAACGCGGCCAGCGGCGACAGCGTCTCGCCGGTCTCGGCGTCGGGCGGCACGTAGTCGGGCGCCGGCTCGTTGATCTCCGGCAGGCTCGGATCCAGTCCCTGGCTGGCCGGCGACTGCCGCAGCATCGTGCCCAGCTCGTCGACCGGCAGCGCCACCGCGTCGCGGCCGAAGCCCTCCTGCGTGACGAAGCTCTCCGCGGCGTTGACCAGTTCCTCCAGGTTCTCGATGCGGTCGGCGCCGTCGCGCTCGCTGCGGTAGTGGTCGACCAGGCCGCTGTGCTGCAGCATCACCTCGATGATCTCGCGCAAGGTGAGGCCTTCGGTCTCCTTGCGCATGGCGTCGAGCTTCGCGACGAAGGCCGCCAGGTTAGCCCCGGCCTTGCCGGTGGTGGCGCCCACCGCGCCATGCAGCGAGGTGCCGGCCGCGCGCGCCGCGTCCTGCAGCTGCTCGATGGTGCGCGCGCCGATGCCGCGCGCCGGGAAGTTCACCACCCGCAGGAAGCTGGTGTCGTCGTTGGGGTTCTCCAGCAGGCGCAAGTAGGACAGCGCATGCTTGATCTCGGCGCGCTCGAAGAAGCGCAGGCCGCCGTAGACGCGGTAGGGCACGGCGGCGTTGAACAGCGCCGTCTCGATCACCCGGCTCTGCGCGTTGCTGCGATAGAGCACGGCGATCTCCTGGCGCGCCACGCCATCGCGCACCAGCTGCCGCGCCTCCTCGACCAGCCACTGCGCCTCGGCCATGTCGGTGGGCGCCTCGTACACGCGCACCGGCTCGCCCGGGCCCTGGTCGGTGCGCAGGTTCTTGCCCAGGCGCGACTTGTTGTGCGCGATCAGCGCGTTGGCCGAATCGAGGATGTTGCTGTAGCTGCGGTAGTTCTGCTCCAGCTTGATCTGGTGCTCCACCGAGAACTCGCGCACGAAGTCGGCCATGTTGCCCACGCGCGCGCCGCGGAAGGCATAGATGCTCTGGTCGTCGTCGCCCACCGCGAACACCGAGCTCTCCGGCCCGGCGAACATCTTGATCCAGGCGTACTGCAGCCGGTTGGTGTCCTGGAACTCGTCGATCAGGATGTGGCGGAAGCGCCGCTGGTAGTGCGCGCGGATGGCGTCGTTGTCGCGCAGCAGCTCGTAGCTGCGCAGCATCAGCTCTGCGAAGTCGACCACGCCTTCGCGCTGGCACTGCTCCTCGTACAACTGGTAGATCTCGACCTTGCGGCGGTCCTCCTCGGTGCGCACCTCCACCATGGCCGGCCGCAGGCCCTCTTCCTTCCAGCCGGCGATCGCCCACTGGGTCTCCTTGGCCGGGAAGCGCTCGTCGTCGACGTTGTGCTGCTTCATCAGGCGCTTGATGGCCGACAGCTGGTCCTGGGTGTCGAGGATCTGGAAGGTCGCCGGCAGCTTGGCCAGCTTCCAGTGGGCCCGCAGGAAGCGGTTGCACAGGCCGTGGAAGGTGCCGATCCACATGCCGCGCACGTTGACCGGCAGCATCGCGCCCAGGCGCGTCATCATCTCCTTGGCGGCCTTGTTGGTGAAGGTGACGGCCATCACGTTGCCGGGGCCGATCTGTCCCGTGGCCAGCAGCCAGGCGATGCGGGTGGTGAGGACGCGGGTCTTGCCCGAACCGGCGCCGGCGAGGATGAGCGCATGCCCCGACGGCAGGGTGACGGCCGCGAGCTGCTCCGGGTTGAGATTCTTCAGGAGCGGGGAATCGGCGGCAACTTCTGCGAACATGAAGCATTGTAGAAAGTCGCCTGCCGCCATGCTCCTGCCGCGCTTGCTCGCCGCCGCCGTCCTCGCCGCCTGGCCGCTGGCCGGCCGCGCGCTGTGCACCAGCGACGCGGTGGCGCAGCCGCCCGCGCTGTTCGAACGCTTCCTGAGCGCCGACTGCGCCGGCTGCTGGAGCG
>JAEZKX010000399.1 GCA_023436025.1 Pseudomonadota bacterium
GTGGCGCGCTGCGCGGCGGCGGCGGCGTCGTCGCGGCTGGTCTGGGCCCCGGCAGGCGCGGCCAGCGCGAACAGCGTGGCGCAGAGCATTGGGGCGAGGATGCGTTTCATGCGGGCAGCTTCAGGGACAACGGCGAACCGGCCGAATGGTACTCCGGCCGGTCCGCGGGGCTCATCGGTCAACGGCGGCGGTCGTCCCAGTGGCCGACACGGCGATCGTCGTCGGTCACCACGAAGCTCCAGGACGTGCGGGCGGCATTGCCGGCGCGGTCGCTGACCACCAATTCGGCGGTGTGTCGGCCGCGCGGCAGGTCGTCGCGGAAGACGACGCGGTCGCCGTCCACCTGGGCGCGGCGCGTGACGTCGCGGCCGTCGATGCGCAGGCGCACCGAGGACGGATCGACCCCGCTGCGGTCGTCGATGAAGCGCGCGGCGATGCGCACCCGGCGGTCGTCCTCGACGCGCGCATTCTGGCTGGGCGTCACGTCGAGGATCTGCGGCGGCCGCTGGTCGCGCTGGGCGAAGCGGTCGTCGACATGGCCGCGGGCGCTGGCCTGCAGGCGGCCGATGCGCAGGTCGGCGGTGACCCGGTCCAGCATGTTGGGGCCGCTGAAGCGACGGATGGTGTGGCGGCCTTCGTAGAGACCCGGCCGCACCTCGGCCAGGGCGAGGTCGCGCTGTTCGCCGGGGACGTCGACCGTCACGGCCGCGCCAGGCGTGCCGCGCACGCGGAACTCCACGATGGTGCCGGGGCGCACCGGGCCGTTGGGCACGACGTCGAAGCGCTGGATCTCGACACGGTGCTGCACGGGAGCGGCAACGCGCGCCGGTTGGGCCTGCGCCGGTTGCACCGCCACCAGGGCGGCCGCGGCGGGGATGGCCAGCAGCAGGGCTGCGAAGGGTTTGCGGATCGCGGTTTGCATGGATCACCTCCTGTGTTTGCGATGGGTCCAGTGTGCGCGGGGGGAGGTGAATGGACCCTGAACGTCGGCGCGCGGCCCGTAAAGAACTGCAAACCGCGGGGCGTGCCTCAGCGGCGCACCAGCGCCAGCACCGCCTCGGCGAACACGCGCGGCACTTCCTGCGGCATGTTGTGGCCCACGCCGGGCACGATGCGGTGGGTGCGCTCGCCGGTGAAGCGGTGCGCATGCGCGGCCGCCGGCGCCGGCGGGCGCACGCCGTCGTCGGCACCGTCGAAGGTGATGGCCGGCACGCCGATCGCGGGCTGGGCGGCCAGCTGGCGCTCGATGTCGGCATAGGCCGGGTCGCCGGCGACCAGCCCATAGCGGTGGCGGTAGGAGTGGATCACCACGTCGACGAAGTCCGGGTTGTCGAAGGCGGCGGCCGAGCGCGCGAAGGTGGCTTCGTCGAAGGTCCAGGTGGGCGACCACTGCCGCCACAGCAGCCGCGCGAGGGCGCGGCGGTCGCGCGCCAGGCCGGTGCGGCCGCGCTCGGCGTGGAAGTAGTACTGGTACCACAGGCGCGCCTCGTTCTCCGGCGTGTCCGGTTCGGCCGAGCGCGCGATGTCCTGGATGTTGTAGCTGTTGAAGGAGACCAGGCCGGCACAGCGCCCGGGCCACAGCGCCGCCACCACGCAGGCCGCGCGACCGCCCCAGTCGTAGCCGGCCAGCACCGCGCGCGGCACCCGCAGGGCGTCCATCAGCGCCAGCAGGTCCGCGCCCAGTGCCGCCTGCTCGCCGGATCGCGGCGTGCCGGCATCGAGGAAGCGCGTCGGGCCGAAGCCGCGCAGGTAGGGCACGACCACCCGGCAGCCGGCCTGCGCCAGCAGCGGCGCCACCTCGGCATAGGCGTGGATGTCGTAGGGGAAGCCGTGCATCAGGAACACCGGCGGGCCGTCGGCCGGGCCGGCTTCGTGGTAGGCGATGGCGAGCACGCCGGCCGTGACCGTGCGCAGGGGCTGCAAGGTGTCCATGGGGAAAGCTTGCCACAATGGCGGGTGTCCCATCGTTCCGTCTATCTCGCCGGGCCCGACGTGTTCCGGCCCGACGCGCCCGGCCATGGCCAGGCCCTGGTCGCGCTGTGTGCCGCGCACGGTTTCGAAGCCGTGTTCCCCCTCGACCCCGCGCTGCCGCGCGACCTGCCGCCGGCCGAAGGCGCGCGCCGCATCTACCAGGCCAACATCGCGCACATCGAGCGCTGCGATGCGGTGCTGGCCAACCTCGACTTCTTCCGCGGCCCCGAGCCCGACAGCGGCACCTGCTTCGAGGTCGGCTATGCGGTCGCCCGCGGCAAGACCGTGGTGGGCTACGTGCCCGAAGGCGGCAGCTTCGCCGAGCGCATCCGGCAGCGCCATCCGTCCGCGGTCGGCGACGGCCTGGTCGACGCCGCCGGCTGGACGCTGGAGGAGTTCGGCCTGCCCGTGAACCTGATGCTGGCGGTGCCGGCGCGCATCGTGGTGGGCGGCCTCGAGGCGGCCCTGCGCGAACTGCAGCAGTCCCTCGCGTAGGGTGTGCTCGCGCCGCGAGCGCACCGTGGGCCTGCGCAGAGCGCAGATGGCCGGCGCCGCCTGGCGCGCTCACGGGTGCAAGCACGCAGGGGTGCGGCTGGCGCTGCCGGGTGCAGTCGCCCTGCGAGCCGGCCCTACGGGGTGCCGGCGCCGTCTTCCTCCAGCTGCTGCAACTGGTACAGCCGCTGGTAGATGCCGCCTTCGATGCGCATCAGCGCCTCGTGCGGGCCCAGCTCGGCGATGCGGCCATGGTTCAGCACCACGATGCGGTCGGCATCGCGCACCGTCGACAGGCGGTGGGCGATGGCGACGATGGTGACGCGGCCACGCAGCGCGGCCAGCGTGCGCTGCACCACCTGCTCGGTCTCCGAATCGATGTGCGAGGTCGCTTCGTCCAGCAACAGGATGCGCGGCTCGCCCGCCAGGGCCCGCGCGATGGCCAGCAGCTGTTTCTGCCCCACCGACAGCCGTGCCCCGCCTTCGCCCAGCGGCGTGTCGTAGCCCTGCTCCAGCGCGGCGATGAAGTCGTGCGCCTGGGCGGCGCGCGCAGCCGCCTCCACCTGGGCGTCGCTCAGGTCGCGCCCCATGGCGATGTTCTCGCGCACGGTGGCCGCCAGCAGGAAGGGCTCCTGCGGCACCAGCCCCACCGCGGCGCGGAAGGACTCCTCGCCGAAGGCCTCCAGCGGCGCGCCGTCGATGCGGATGCTGCCTTCGGGCGCCGGGTAGAAGCGCAGCAGCAGCGCCAGCAGCGTGCTCTTGCCGCTGCCGGTGTGGCCCACGATGCCGTGGAAGCTGCCCGGCGCGAGGTCCAGCCTCAGGCCGTGCAGCACCGGCCGGCCCGGCTGGTAGGCGAAGTCCAGGCCCGCGATCGCGATGCCGCCGGCGTCCACCCGCGCCGTGTCGCGCGGCGCCGGCGCCTCGGCCTCGCGCAGCAGCACCTGCACCCGCGCGGCGCTCACCAGCGCCTGCTGCAGCTGGGCGAACTGCTGCGTGATCTGGATCAGCGGCTCCACCACCCGCGCGACATAGCTGATGAAGGCGTACAGGATGCCCACCTCCAGCGCGCCGCGGGCCGCGCTGCCGCCGGTGGCGCCGAACACCCACAGCACCGCCGCCAGCAGGGCGACGTTGACCAGGTCCAGCACCGGCCGCAGCAGCCAGGCATTGGCGCGCAGCTCGCCCAGGCGGGCGCGGTAGTGGCCTTCGTTGACGCTGCCGAAGCGATCGAGGAAGCGCGCCGTGGCGTTGCTGGCCTGCAGCACCTGCATGCCGGCGATGGACTCGGCCACCTGCGCGTTGAGTTCGCTGCGCAGCTCGCGCGTGCGCGTGACGGCCGGCGCCGCCACGCGCTGGTACAGCAGCACGATCAGGGTGCCCACCGGGATCACCGCGGCCACGATCAGCATCAGCCGCCAGTCGAGCCAGGCCATGGCGACGATGGTGCCGGCCAGCACGATCAGGCTGTCGAGCATCACGAACAGCACCTGCACGTACAGGCCCTTCACCGCCTCGGTGTCGTTGGTGACGCGGCTGACCAGCTGGCCGGTGATGGCCTGGTCGAAGAAGCGCATGGGCAGGCGCAACACGTGGCCGTAGACCCGCTCGCGGATGCGCTGCACCGAGCGCATGGCCACGCCGGACAGGCGCACCAGTTGCAGGTAGCGCAGTGTGCTCGCCAGCATGCCGGCGAGCAGCGCGCCCAGCAGCAGGCCGGCGATGGCGGGGATGTGCGGCTCGCGCGGCACCAGGTAGTTGTCGATGAGGAACTTGCCCGCCAGGGGCCCCAGCACTTCGAGCGCGGCGGCCAGCGCCAGCCAGGCGGCGCCGCGCACCAGGTGCGGCCGTTCGACGGCGGCGGCGCGCCACAGGAGGGTGGCGGCATCGCTCATCCGGCGGCGCGGCGGGGCGGCGGGCGCGGCGCCGGTGGCCACGGATTCAATCGGCATCGAGGCTCGCCTCCAGTTGCTGGTAGCGCCACTGGCGTGCGTACCAGTCGCCTTGCGCCAGCAGCGCGGCATGGTCGCCTTGCTCGGCCACCTGGCCGTCGCGCAGCACCACGATGTGGTCGGCATCGGCCACGGCGCTGAGGCGGTGGCTGGCGATGACGACGGTGCGGCCCACGCGCGCGGCGCGCAGGTGGGCCAGGATGCGCGACTCGGTGTCGGTGTCGACCGCCGACAGGGCGTCGTCCAGCAGCAGCAGCGGCGCGTCGGCCAGCAGGGCACGCGCGATCGCCACGCGCTGGCGCTGCCCGCCCGACAGCGTCACGCCGCGCTCGCCCACCGGCGTGTCGTAGCCCTGGGGCAGGCGCAGGATGTCGTCGTGGATGGCCGCCAGGCGCGCGGCCTCTTCCACCTGGGCGCGCGTGGCGTGCGGGCGCGCCAGGGCGATGTTGTCGGCGACCGAGGCCGAGAACAGGAAGGCCTCCTGCGGCACCCAGGCGATGGCCTCGCGCAGCGCCGCCAGCGTGTAGTCCGCCAGGTCGATGCCGTTCCAGCGCACGCTGCCGGCGGCCGGCGCGTGGTGGCGCAGCAGCAGGCGCAGCAGCGTCGACTTGCCGGCGCCGGTGGCGCCTACCAGGCCCAGGGTGCGGCCCGCCTCCAGCCGCAGCGAGACGTCGGCCAGCGCCTCGCGCGGCTGGCCCGGATAGCGGAAGTGCACGTGTTCCAGCGCGATGGCGCCGGGCGTGACCTGGGCCACCGTCCCGCGGTCGTCCACGCTCAGGGGCGCGTCCAGCACCGGCTGCAGCCGGCCCCAGGCGGCCTTGCCGCGCTGGATCAGCGAGAGCACCCAGCCGGCCGCGAACATGGGCCAGATCAGCTGGGCCAGGTACAGGCTGAAGCTGGTGAGCTGGCCCACCGTGAGCTGGTCGTGCCACACCAGCCAGCTGCCGGCGCCCAGCGTGAGCACGGTGGCGGCGGTGAAGGTGACGCCCACGGCCGGCTCGTAGGCGGCCTCCCAGCGCTGGGCCTGGAAGCTGGCGTCGGCGGCGGCGCGCGCCAGGCCGGCGAACTGCTGCTCGCTGCGTCCCACCAGGCCGAGGGCGCGCACCGTGCGTACGCCGGCCAGGGTTTCCTGCACCTGGTCGTTCATGTCGCCGAAGCGCGCCAGCGCGCGGCGCGACCAGGTGTGCACGTGGCGCGAGATCCACCAGAAGGCCAGCGCCATGACGGGGAAGGGCAGCACGGCGAAGGCAGCCAGCCGCCAGTCGACGCCCAGCGACATCATCGCCAGCACCACCACCAGCGTCAGCGTGCCGTCGAAGCCGGCCAGCATGGCTTCGCCGGCGGCCATCTCCACCGCGTCGATGTCGTTGGTGGCCAGCGCCATCAGGTTGCCGGTGCGCTGGCCCTGGTAGAAGCCGGCGCCCTGCAGCGCCAGCCGGGCATACAGCCGCTGGCGCAGCTCCACGCCCAGCCGGTAGGCGGCGGAATAGAGCGCCAGCCGCCAGGCCACGCGCAGGAAGTACACGCACAGCCCGGCGCCCAGCAGCCAGGCGAGCTCGGTGGCCAGGGCGGCATCGGTCAGCCGCCCGTCCACCAGGGCGTCGACGATGGCGCCGATCTGGCGCGGGATCCACGTGATCAGCAGCGCGATGGCCACCAGCATCAGGCCCGATGCCGCGTAGGCACGCCAGTGGCGCCGCAGGAAGCCGAGGACGAGGTGGAGGAGGGACATGCGCAGGAGCCCGCACTGTACCCTCAGGCTCCTAGGCCAGCAGGTCCGGCCCGATCTCCCCGATGGAGCGCAGGCCCATCAGGCCCATCTCGCGCTCGATTTCCGCGCGCAGCAGGCCCAGGGCCTGGGCCGCGCCGCGCTGGCCGCCGATGGCGGTGCCGAACAGGGTGGGCCGGCCGACCAGCACGCCCTGGGCGCCCAGCGCCAGCGCCTTGATGACGTCGCTGCCGCGCCGCACGCCGCTGTCCATCAGCACCGTGCAGCGTCCGCGCAGCGCTTCCGCGATGCGCGGC
>JAEZKX010000007.1 GCA_023436025.1 Pseudomonadota bacterium
CGTCGGCGCCTGCCGCAGCAGCTGCGCCCGCCGCCAGCGCCGACGCCCGCAAGGACGTCGAAGCCGCGGTCGCCGCCTGGGCCGCTGCCTGGGCCGCCAAGGACATGAATGCCTACCTGGCCGCCTACGGCAAGGACTTCACGCCCGCCGGCCGGCAGAGCCGCCAGGCCTGGGAGAAGGAACGCCGCGACCGCATCGTCGGCAAGTCCAAGATCACCGTTCGTGTCTCCGACCTCGACGTCAAGGTCGATGGCAACAAGGCCACCGCGCGCTTCCGCCAGGCCTACAGCGCCGACGCCCTCAACGTGAGCAGCCGCAAGACCCTGGAGATGGTCAAGAACGGCGACCGCTGGCTGATCGTGCGCGAGAGCGTCGACGGCTAGCCGTGCGCCGGCGCAGGCATCGGTTGTGCAGTTGAAGACCCCCTCCCGCCAGATCCTCATGCGTTCGCTCGTCGCGCTGTGCTGCGCGGCGGGCGTTCTCGCGACCGCCCAGGCCGCCCCGGCCGCGCGCAAGGCCGCGGCCGCCGCGCCGCAGCCGCGCGACGGTGAAGCCGAAGCGCGCCTGATCGAGGTCTACCGCCTGATCGGCCAGGCCAAGACGCGCGACGCCCTGGCCAAAGCCGAGGCGCTGGTGCGCGCCCATCCCAATTTCCAGCTGGCGCAGCTGGTCTACGGCGACCTGCTGAACATGCAGCGGCGGCCGGTGCACGTGCTCGGCGACGTGCCGGAGGGCGCGGCCAAGGCCAACGCCCAGATGCTGGCCGAGCTGCGCGAGGAGTCGCAGCTGCGCATCCGGGCGCTGCGCGAGCGGCCGCCGCCCGGCGCCGTGCCGGCGCAGTTCCTGCAGCTGTCGCCCAGGAACCGCCACGCCATCGCCATCGACGCCTCGCGCGCGCGCCTGTACCTGTTCGAGAACGGCCCCGCCGGCCTGAAGCTGCTGGCCGACTACTACATCTCGGTGGGCAAGTCCGGCATCGAGAAGGTGGAGGAAGGCGACCTGCGCACCCCCGTGGGCGTCTACTTCATCACCAGCAACCTCGACCCGAAGTCGCTCAAGGACTTCTACGGCGCGGGCGCCCTGCCGATCAACTATCCCAACCCCTACGACGCGCGGCGCGGCAAGACCGGCTACGGCATCTGGCTGCACGGCACGCCGCCCGACCAGTTCTCGCGCGCGCCCAAGGCCACCGACGGCTGCGTGGTGCTCGCCAACCCCGACCTGCTGCGCATCGTCCGGACCGTCGCGACGCGCACCACGCCGGTGGTGATCGCCTCCTCGCTCAAGTGGGTGGCGCCGGCCGCCGTGCAGGCCGAGTCGCGGCGCTTCGCCGACACCCTGCAGGCCTGGCGCCGCGCCAAGGCTAGCGGCGACCTCGAGCGCATGATGGGCTTCTACACGCCCGACTTCACCCTGGGCGGCAAGTCGCTGGCCGAGGCGACGCCGCTGCTGAAGGTGGAACTCAACCGCGCGCGGGGCCGCGAGGTCGAGCTGAAGGACCTGTCGGTGCTGCGCTGGACCGACAGCGCCGACACCATGGTGGTAACCTTCGGCGAAGTGGCCGCGGGCCAGCGCAGCGGTCCCGTCAAGCGGCAGTACTGGGTGCGCCAGGGCCCGCACTGGAAGATCTTTTTCGAAGGAGTCATCGGTTGATGCATGCCATCACGCGCCGCGCGGCCGCCGCGCTGGCGCTGGGCGCCTGCCTCGCGGGCCCCGTCGCGGCCCAAGGTGCCGCCCCCCGCGTCAAGTTCACCACCACCGCCGGCGACATCGTCGTCGAGGTCTACCCCGACAAGGCGCCGAAGACGGCGGAGAATTTCCTGCGCTACGTGCGTGACAAGCACTACGACGGCACGATCTTCCACCGCGTCATCAACAACTTCATGATCCAGGGCGGCGGTTTCGACCGCGACATGAAGGAAAAGCCCACGCGCCCGCCGGTGCCCCACGAAGGCCGCGAGGCGCATGCCAAGGGCCTGCGCAACCAGGTCGGTACGCTGGCCATGGCCCGCACCAACGACCCCGATTCGGCCACCGCGCAGTTCTTCATCAACGTGCGCGACAACGCCTTCCTCGACCCCACCCTGCAGCAGCCCGGCTACACCGTGTTCGGCAAGGTGGTCCAGGGGATGGATGTGGTCGACAAGATCAAGGCGGTGCCCACCGGCCGTGCCGGCATGCACTCCGACGTGCCGACCACACCGGTGGTCATCCAGTCCGCCACCCTCGTCAAATAACCGGATACTTCCCCATGAATCCCAAGGTCGAACTGCACATCCAGGGCCAAGGCGTCATCACGCTGGAGCTCGACGAAGCCAAGGCACCCAAGACGGTCGCCAACTTCCTCAACTACGTGAAGAAGGGCCACTACGACGGCACCATCTTCCACCGCGTCATCAACGGCTTCATGGTGCAAGGCGGCGGCTTCACGCCCGGCATGAACCAGAAGCCCACCGACGCGACCATCGAGAACGAGGCCAACAACGGCCTGAAGAACGACAACTACACGGTGGCCATGGCGCGCACCAGCGCGCCGCACTCGGCCTCGGCGCAGTTCTTCATCAACGTCGCCGACAACGACTTCCTCAACCACACCGCGCCGACGCCGCAGGGCTGGGGCTATGCCGTGTTCGGCAAGGTGGTCGAGGGCAAGGACATCGTCGACCGCATCAAGGGCGTGCGCACGGGCCGCAAGGGCTTCCACGACGACGTGCCGACCGACGACGTGGTGATCGAGAAGGCGGTCGTCGTCTGAGCATGGCCGCGGCTGCCGCCGAAGCCGCGCCGGCGGCGCAGGAACTGGTGGCGCCGGCCGGCTGGCGCAGCCTCGAGTTCATCTCCGACCTGCACCTCGACCCGGCGCATCCCGCCACCGTGGCGGCCTGGCGCCGCTATCTGGCGCAAACGCGGGCCGACGCCGTGTTCCTGCTGGGCGACCTGTTCGAGGTCTGGGTCGGCGACGATGCCGCCGCCGAGCCGGGCTTCGAGGCCGAGTGCGCGGCCGTGCTGCGCGCGGCCGCCCGTGACCGCCCGCTGTTCTTCCTGCACGGCAACCGCGACTTCCTGCTCGGCCCCGGCTTCGCCGCCGACACCGGCCTGACGCTGCTGCACGACCCCACCGTGCTCACCTTCGGCGGCCGGCGCTGGCTGCTGTCGCACGGCGACGCGCTGTGCCTCGATGACCCCGGCTACCTGGCCTTCCGCGCCAAGGTGCGCAACCCGGCCTGGCAGCAGGCGGTGCTGGCGCAGCCGCTGGCGCAGCGGCGCGCCATGGCGCGCAGCCTGCGCAGCGAGAGCGAGGAAAAGCAGGGGGGCCGCTATGCCGATGTCGACGCCACCGCCGCCCTGCGCTGGCTGGAGGCCGCCGACGCGCCGGTGCTGATCCACGGCCACACGCACCGGCCGGGCGAGACCGAGCTGGACGCGCGGCACCGGCGCATCGTCCTGAGCGACTGGGACGCCGAAGCGCAGCCGCCTCGGCTGGAGGCGCTGCGCCTCACGGCCGAGGGCACCGCGCAGCGCGTCGCGCTGGCGTGATCTGGTCGCTGCTGCGGCGGCGCCGGCCGCGCGCCATCCCCGACGCGCTGTGGGAGGCGACGCTGCGGGCCTATCCCTTCCTGCATGAACGTCCAGCCGCCGAACGCGAACGCCTGCGCGCGCTGTGCGGCGCCTTCCTGGCGCACAAGGAATTCCACGGCGCCGGCGGCCTGGCCATCACCGATGCGATCGCGGTGGCCATCGCCGCGCAGGCGGTGCTGCCGGTGCTGCACCTGGGCCTGGGCTGGTACGACGACTTCGTCGGCATCGTCGTGCATCCGGCGGAGGTGGTCGCGCGCCGCGAGGTCACCGACGACGCCGGCCTGGTGCACGACTACGACGAGGTGCTGGCCGGCGAGGCCATGGACCGCGGGCCGGTGATGGTGAACTGGGAGGACGTGGCACGCGCCGGCGATACCGCGGAGAGCGGCTACAACGTGGTGATCCACGAGTTCATCCACAAGATCGACATGCGCGACGGCGCGGCCGACGGCTGCCCGCCGCTGCCGTCGAAGCAGGCGCGCCAGCGCTGGCTGGCGGTGCTGCAGCCGCAGTACGAGCAGTTCCGCGAGCAGGTGATCGTGGCCGAGCGCTTCGGCGGCGACGCGCCATGGCTGGACCCGTACGGCGCCACGTCCATCGACGAGTTCTTCGCCGTGGCCTGCGAGGCCTACTTCGTCAACCGCGCGCGCTTCGGCGCGGAGTTTCCGGCGCTGGTGGCGCTGTTCGACGGGTTCTTCGTTCAGGCTTAGGACAGCGGACACGGAAAGCCGGACACGGAAAGCCGGACACCGAAAGCCGGACAACCGGACGCAAAAGTCGCCAAGGTTCCGCGAAAGTCGCAAAAGAACAGCCAACTTAAGTGGACGTCCTTTTGCGACTTTTGCGTAGTTTTTGCGTCCTCTGCGTCCGGATGTCTGCCTTCCGCGTCAGCGGCGCAGCAGGGCTTTCAGCGCGTTCTGCAGGCGCCGGGCGGCGCCGGCTTCATGGCCGCTGGCCAGCACCTTGGCCACGTCCTCGCCCCAGGTCTCCTGCGGCGAGCGGGCGTTGCGCTTGGTGAGCATCTGCAGTTGCAGCGCGCGGCGCGCCGTCAGGTGCTCGGCGGGCGTCGGCACGTCGGCGGCGATCTCCAGGCGCAGCAACGCCTCGGCGGCATCGCCGCCCGCGCCCTGCCCCAGCGCCTGCACCCAGGACTGGCGCACCGGCGCCGGCACGGCCTTCATGTCGGCATGCGGCGGCACCTGGTCGGGCGCGCGCTGCTCCCACGCCGCCAGCAGCTGGGTCAGCGCCTCGCCATGGGCCTGGGCCGCCAGCTTGCGC
>JAEZKX010000091.1 GCA_023436025.1 Pseudomonadota bacterium
CGTCGGCGCCCCCGGGCGGCGTCGCCCCCCCCCCCCGTCCGGCCGTCCGGCCGTCCGCCTGTCCGGCCGTCCGGCTGCCCTCACCCCATTCCGAGCAGCGACGCCTCGATCGCGGCAGCCGTCGCAATGGGCTTTTCCATGGGGAACAGGTGGCTGCCTTCGAGCATCATCATGCGTCCGCGCGTGACTTTCTCCGTCATGCCCAGGCCCACCTGCTTCATCTCGGCCGACTGCAGGCCGCCGATGAAGGCGGCCGGGCATTTCAACGGATGGCGCGCCAGCAGCTTGTCCAGGTTGTCGGGCAGCGTGTTGTAGATGGTGGTTTCGATCTCGCGGTCGAAGCTCAGGACCCGTGCACCGTCCTGGTCGTGCGTGCCGTGGGTGATGTAGTCCGACAGCACCTGCGGGTCCCAGCGGGCGAAGGCCTTCTTGTGGCGGAAGTGCGCCAGCGCCTCCTCGCGCGAGGCCCAGCGGTCCTTGCGCTTGCGGCTGACCGCGCCCGGCGAGATGGCGCCCACCAGCTGGGTGCGCTTGGCCGCGCGCAGCGCATGCGCCTTCCAGCCGCCCAGGATGGGCGAATCCAGCAGCAGCACCCCGCGCGCCAGCTTGGGGTGGCGCGCCACGCACATCAGGCTGAGGAAGCCGCCCAGGGAGTGGCCCACGAACCAGGCCGGTTCGCCGGCGCGTTCGACCTCGCGCGCGGCGAAGTCGTGCAGCTGCTGCACCAGGTTGGGCCAGTTGTTGGTGGGCGCGTATTCCGGCGCATGGCCGAAGCGGTCGACCGCCTTGACCAGGAAGCCGCGCGAGCGCAGGCTGCGGAACAGCGTGGTGTAGGTGCCGGCGGGGAAACTGTTGGCGTGTGCGAAGACGATGAGGGACATGGGGGCCTCCGTGCGGCATGTGCCGCCGGGTGTGCATGCGTGGCGGGCGCACCGCGGCTTTCGCGCCGCCGCATGCTCAGATCAGCTTTTCTTCCGGCCGCGTGATCTTCTTCAGCGGCTTGCCGCGGCCGCCCACCTCGGTGCGCAGCGGCGTGTCGGTGTGCGAGTCGTCCCAGACCGGGTCCTCCAGGCTGTCGAACACCTCGCGCAGCTTCTGGCCCCAGCCGCTGTGCAGCATGCGGAAGTAGGGGTTCTGCATGTCGATGCACACCACCTTGTCGGATTCGAATCGGTTGGCCTCGTAGACCACCAGGTCCAGCGGCGGCCCGACCGAGAGGTTGGACTTCATGGTCGAATCCATGGAGACCAGGGCGCACTTGGCGGCTTCGTCCAGGCCGGTGTCCGGCGTGATCACGCGGTCGAGCACCGGCTTGCCGTACTTGTATTCGCCCACCTGGAAGTAGGGCGTCTCGGGCGTGGCCTCGATGAAGTTGCCGGCGGAGTAGACCTGGAACAGGCGCATGCCTTCGCCGCGGATCTGGCCGCCGAACACCAGGTTGACGTTGAACTCCACGCCGGCGTGCTTCAGCGCCTGGGCGTCGCGCTCGTAGACGTGGCGCACCGCCTGCCCCAGCACGCGGCAGGCGTCGAACATGCTGGTGGCGTTCCAGATCGTGATGGGCTCGCTCTCGGGCGTCTCCTTCAGCTGCTCGACCTGCAGGATCTCGCGCACCGACTGCGAGATGCTCAGGTTGCCGGCGGACAGCAGCACCATGAAGCGGTCGCCCGGCCGTTCGTAGATGATCATCTTGCGGAAGGTGCTGATGTTGTCCACGCCCGCGTTGGTGCGCGAGTCGGACAGGAACACCAGCCCCGCATTGAGCTTGATGCCGACGCAGTAGGTCATGGTTGGACGAGTTTCTTCAGCGTGTAGAGGGCGTCGAGCGCGTCGCGCGGCGTGAGCGCATCGGGGTCGAGCGCCGCCACGGCGGCCTCGACCGGGCTGGGCGCGGACGCTTGCGCTGCTGGCGGCGGCGCGAACAAGTCTACCTGCTCGCGGCTTTGCTCCTGGTGCTTCTCCAGCGCGGCCAGGGCATGGCGCGCATGGTTGACCACCGCGGCCGGCATGCCCGCCAGCCGCGCCACCTGGATGCCGTAGCTGCGGCTGGCCGGCCCCGGCTGGATCTCGTGCAGGAAGACGATGTCGCTGCCCGACTCGGTGGCGCCCACGTGCACGTTCACCGCGCAGTGGTGCCTGGCCGGGAACTCGGTCAGCTCGAAGTAGTGGGTGGCGAACAGCGTGAAGGCCTGGGTGCGGTCGTGCAGGTGGGCGGCGATGCCCGATGCCAGCGCCAGGCCGTCGAAGGTCGAGGTGCCGCGGCCGATCTCGTCCATCAACACCAGGCTCTGCGCCGTGGCGCCGTGCAGGATCTGCGCCGCCTCGGTCATCTCCAGCATGAAGGTCGACTGCGCATTGGCCAGGTCGTCGGCGGCGCCGCTGCGGGTGTGGATGGCGTCGATCGGCCCCAGGCGGCAGGCCTGGGCCGGCACGTAGGAGCCCATGGCGGCCAGCAGGGCGATGATGGCCACCTGCCGCATGTAGGTCGACTTGCCGCCCATGTTGGGGCCGGTGATCACCTGCATGCGCTGCTTGGGCCCCAGCCGCGTGTCGTTGGGGATGAAGGCGCCGCCGTGGGTTTCGGCCAGCCGCGCCTCCACCACCGGGTGGCGCCCGCGCGTGATCTCGATGCCGGGCTCGCGCATGAACTGGGGACGGCACCAGTCGAGCGTCAGCGATCGCTCGGCCAGCGCGCACAGGACGTCGACCGCGGCGATGGCGCGTGCCAGCCGGGTCAGCGCCGGCACGTGCTGCTGCAGGTCGTCCAGCAGCTGCTCGTACAGCCATTTCTCGCGCGCCAGCGCGCGGTCCTGGGCCGACAGCGCCTTGTCCTCGAAGGCCTTGAGCTCCGGCGTGATGAAGCGCTCGGCGTTCTTCAGCGTCTGGCGCCGCCGGTAGTCGGCCGGCACCTTGTCCAGCTGGCCCTGCGTGACCTCGATGTAGAAGCCGTGCACCTTGTTGAACTGCACCCGCAGGTTGGCGATGCCGCTGCGGGCGCGCTCGCGCGTCTCCAGTTCCAGCAGGAAGCCGTCGCAGTTGTCCTGGATGGCGCGCAGCTCGTCGAGCTCGGCGTCGAAGCCGGCGGCGATGATGCCGCCGTCGCGCACCAGCGCCGCCGGATCCTCCTTCAGCGTGCCGGCCAGGCGTTCGGCGCAGCCGGGCGGCGGCTGCAGGTCGGCGGCCGCGCCCACCAGCAGGCCGGGCAGGCCCTGCAGCTGGGCGGCCAGCGCCCGGGCCTTGTCCAGCGCCCAGCGC
>JAEZKX010000097.1 GCA_023436025.1 Pseudomonadota bacterium
CCCTGGCCCTGAGCACCTGCACGGCCTTCGCCGTCGGCGCCGTGATGCTCTGGGTGTCGCTGCGCAGCGCGCTGCGTGGCGACCGGTTGGCCTGGGTGTCGGTGGCGGGCGTCTCCTGCATGCTGGTGGCCCTGGCCGGCCTGGGCTGGATCGCGCTGCACGCTGCCACGCCGTGGCCGGTGCACGCCGTCAGCGCAGTGGCGGGCATGGCCTATCTTTCCATCATGGGTTCGGTGCTGTGGCAGCGCTATTCCTACTTGCTGGAGCTGTCGGAGGTGATGGCGCACGGCCCCAGCTACGACCCGGTCACCCGCATGCGCTCGCACAGCGAGACCGGCCAGATGGTGGGCGACGCCTTCTTCCAGCGCGACCCCGGCAGCGGCCGTCCCATCGGCGTCATCGCGATCACCATCGCCAATCTCTATGCACTGGAGGCCTTGCACGGGCGGGCGGCCTTCAACCATGCGCTGTTCATCTGCGCCGGCCGGCTGCGCCGCTGCGTGCCGCAGCAGGTCGAGATGGGGCGGCTGGGCGACGACGGCTTCCTCCTGCTGCTGACCCATGCCGGTGACCTCGACGCCTTGGTCAGCCTGGCGCGCACCATCCGCGCGCGCATGGGCCGCCCGGTGTCGCTGAGCACCAGCCGCGACGCCGCCGGCCTGGAGCGCGCCAACACCGCCTGGGGGGCGGAGCTCGGCATCGGCGTGCTGGGCACCCACACCCGGGTGCGGCCCTCGCAGGCCGTGTCGACGGCGCGCGCCATGGCCCGCACCGCCTGGAGCTACGGCAGCCGCATCGCCGCCTACGACGCCGCCGCCGGCCAGATCACCGAGGTGCCGCTGGAGGACGCCCCGGCCTGGAAGCCGGCCTGACCATTCGTCCGCCGACGGACGGCGCTGGCCGCTTGCGCTATCGTCGGCTCATGGATCCGCTGGCGGCCGGCTTCTGGGGCGCGTTCTTCTGCACCGCGGCACTGCTGCTGGTGCTGTCGCTGGTCGCCTTCGTCCGGTCGCACCGGCGGGTGGCGCTGATGGCCGCCGTCACCTCGCTGGTGTCGGCGCTGTTCGTGGTGGCCTACCTGGGCTGGCTGCCGTTGCAGGGCAAGGTCGAGGCCCGGGTGCTGGCCCACGTGGCGGTCGCCGCGGCGGTCACCCTGGGAATCCTGCTGATGTCCACCATGGGCCTGCTGCGCCCGCGCGGGGCGGCCCGCGGGTGGGTGAGGGCGATGGCGGTGCTGGGCGCCGTGGTGCTGGCGTCGGGCTGGCTGCTGGAGGCGGCGCAGGCGCTGGCCATCGCCTCACTGCTGGCATTCGGCATCGGGACCGCGATGCTGACCGTGGCCATCCGCGGCGCCTGGCGCGGCGACCGGGCCGGCTGGTCGGCGGTGGCGGCCCTGTGTGCCATGCTGGTGGCGATCGCCGGCCTCAGCTGGATCGCGCTCACCGGCACCGGCTGGTGGCCGGTGCATGGGGTGAGCGCCCTCGCCGGCGTGGCCTACCTGGTCGTCATCGCCGCCGTCCTCTGGCAGCGCTACTCCTACCTGCTGGAACTGGCCGAGGTGATGGCCCACGGGCCCGCCTACGACCCGGTGACCCGCATGCGCTCGCACAGCGAGACCGGCCAGATGGTGGGCGACGTGTTCTTCCGCCGCGAGGGCGAGCCGCGGCCGGTGGGCGTGATCGCCCTGTGCATCGCCAATCTCTATGCGCTGGAGAACCTGCACGGACGCGCGGCCTTCAACCATGCCCTGTTCATCTGCGCCGGCCGGCTGCGCCGGTGCGTGCCGCAGAACGTCGAGATGGGGCGGCTGGGCGAGGACGGCTTCCTGCTTCTGCTGCCCAACCCATCCGACGTCGAGACCGTCACCCGGCTGGCCCGCACCATCCGCGAGCGCCTGGGCCGACCCGTGTCCCTGAGCACCAGCCGTGACGCCGCCGCCCTGGAAGGCGCGGGCACCCAGTGGGTGGCCGAAGTCGGCATCGGCGTGCTGGCGACCAGCACCCACGTGCGGCCGTCGCAGGCGATCTCCACGGCGCGGGCCATGGCGCGCACCGCCTGGAGCTACGCCAGCCGCCTCGCGTTCTACGACCAGGAGGAGGAGCGGATCGCGGAGCTGCCGCTGGTGAGCGAGCCCGCGCCGCTGGCGGCGTGAACCGCGGCCAAGGCCGGCCGGCAGGGCGCGCTGAGGGATAATTCCGGGCTTGCCCGCTCCCCTGAACATCACATTCCCGGACGCGCTTCCGGTATCGGCCAAGCGCGAAGAGATCATGGCGGCGATGGCCGCCCACCAGGTCGTCATCGTCTGCGGCGAGACCGGCTCCGGCAAGACCACGCAGTTGCCCAAGATCGCGCTGGCCATGGGCCGCGGCAAGGCCAACGCGCCCGACGGCCGCGGCAAGCTGATCGGCCACACCCAGCCGCGCCGCATCGCCGCCTCCAGCGTGGCCAAGCGCATCGCCCAGGAGCTGCAGACGCCGCTGGGCGAGGTGGTCGGCTTCAAGGTGCGCTTTCAGGACCGGCTGCAGAAGGACGCCTCGGTCAAGCTGATGACCGACGGCATCCTGCTGGCCGAGACGCAGTCCGACCCGCTGCTGTCCGCCTACGACACCATCATCATCGACGAGGCCCACGAGCGCAGCCTCAACATCGACTTCCTGCTCGGCTACCTGCGCCAGCTGCTGCCGCGCCGGCCCGACCTGAAGGTGGTGGTGACCTCGGCGACCATCGACGCCGAGCGCTTCGCGCAGCATTTCGCGTCGAGGAACGGGCCGGCGCCGGTGATCTACGTGTCCGGCCGCACCTTCCCGGTGGAGCAGCGCTGGAAGCCCTTCGAGGAGTCGCGCGAGTTCGACCTGAACGACGCCATCGCCGACGCGGTGGACGAGCTCTGGCGCGGCAATGCGCCCGGCGACATCCTGGTCTTCCTGCCCGGCGAGCGCGAGATCCGCGAGGCGGCCGACCACCTGCGCAAGCACCTGTCGCACGACGTGCTGACCCGCAACTCCGAAGTCGTGCCGCTGTTCGCGCGGCTGTCGCAGGCGGAGCAGGACCGGGTGTTCGACAGCCACGACGGCCGCCGCATCGTGCTGGCCACCAACGTGGCCGAGACCTCGCTGACCGTGCCGGGCATCCGCTACGTCATCGACACCGGCACCGCCCGCGTGAAGCGCTACAGTTTCCGCAGCAAGGTGGAGCAGCTGCTGGTCGAGCCGATCAGCCAGGCCGCCGCCAACCAGCGCGCCGGCCGCTGCGGCCGGGTGGCCAACGGCATCTGCATCCGGCTCTACGACGAGGCCGATTTCACCGGCCGGCCGCGCTTCACCGACCCGGAGATCCTGCGTTCGTCGCTGGCCGGCGTGATCCTGCGCATGAAGGCGCTGCGCCTGGGTGCGGTGGAGGACTTCCCCTTCATCGACCGGCCGTCGAGCCGCGCCATCGCCGACGGCTACCAGTTGCTCAACGAACTGGGCGCGGTGGACGATGCCAACGAGCTCACGCCCATGGGCGCCGAACTGGCGCGCCTGCCGCTCGATCCACGCGTGGGCCGCATGATCCTCGAGGCGCGCCAGCGCCACGCCCTGCGCGAAGTGCTGGTGATCGCCTCGGCGCTGTCGCTGCAGGACGTGCGCGACCGGCCGATGGAGCTGCAGGCGCAGGCCGACCAGCAGCATGCCAAGTTCGACGACGAGAAAAGCGAGTTCTCCGGCTACCTGCGGCTGTGGCAGTGGCTGGACGAGGCGCGCGGCGGCCACGGCAAGGACCACAAGCTCTCGAACCGCCAGTACGAGCAGCTGCTGCGCCAGAACTTCATCAACGTGCGGCGGGTGCGCGAGTGGCGCGATGTGCACTCGCAGCTGCTGACGGTGGTGACCGAGCACAAGTGGCAGCTGAACGACCAGCCGGCCGGCTACGAGCAGCTGCACAAGGCCATGCTGGCCGGCCTGCTGGGCAACATCGGCTTCAAGCTGGAGGACGAGGATGTCTACCTGGGCGCGCGCGGCATCAAGTTCCACCGCCACCCCGGCGCCCACCTGAAGAAGCGTCCGGGGCGCTGGATCGTGGCGGCAGAACTGGTGGAGACCACCCGCCTGTTCGGGCGCGGCCTGGCCAACATCGAGCCGCAGTGGGTGGAGGAGGTCGCCGGCCACCTGCTGAAGAAGCAGCTGCTGGATCCGCACTGGGAGAAGAAGCAGGCCGAGGTGGTGGCGCTGGAGCGCGCCACGCTCTACGGCCTGGTGATCTACAGCGGCCGGCGCGTGCCATTCGCGCGCGCCGACCTGCAGGGCGCGCGCGACATCTTCCTGCGCGAGGGCCTGGTCGCCGGGCAGTGGGAGACGCGCCTGCCCTTCCTGGCCGCCAACCAGAAGCTTGTTCGGCAGGTGGAGGAGCTGGAGCACAAGTCGCGCCGCCAGGACGTGCTGGTGGACGAGGAGCTGATCTACGCTTTCTACGACCAGCAGGTGCCGCGCGACGTCTACAACGGGGCGACCTTCGAGCGCTGGTACCGCGAGGCGTCCCGGGCCCAGCCCGCGCTGCTGAAGCTCACGCGCGACGAGCTGATGCGGCACGAGGCGGCCGGCATCACCAGCAATGCCTTCCCCAAGCTGGTGAAGCTGGGCGGGGTGGACTGCACGGCGAGCTACCTGCACGAACCTGGTGATGCGCGCGACGGCCTGACGGTGACGGTGCCGCTGTTCGTGCTGAACCAGGTGGCCGAGGAGCGCGCCGAATGGCTGGTGCCGGGCATGCTGAAGGACAAGGTCCAGGCGCTGCTCAAGAGCCTGCCGCAGAAGCCCCGTTCGCGCTTCGTGCCGCTGCCGGAATCGGCGGCGCGGCTGGCCGAGACCCTGTCGGCGCCCGACCAGTGGGCCCACGGTTCGCTCACCGACGCACTGCTGAAGCAGGTGCGCGAGGCCACCAGCCTGGACGTCAAGCGCACCGACTTCAAGCTGGACATGGTGCCGGCGCACCTGTTCATGAACATCCGCGTGGTCGACGAGCACGGCCGCCAGCTGGGCATGGGGCGCAACCTGGGTGCGCTGAAGGCGGAGCTGGGCGCGCAGGCACGCGGCGCCTTCCAGGCCCTGGCCGGGCTCAAGGTGGGGGC
>JAEZKX010000131.1 GCA_023436025.1 Pseudomonadota bacterium
GCCATGGACTTCCCCTTTCGAACGAGTTGATGAGAGATCGCACTTCCCATCGTGGCACTTCGTTGCCGGTTGCCGCAAGACCGCGGCTGGTTCGGGACGGGGAAGTCCCTTTCATTCGTTAGACCGCGAGGAGAGAGCGTGTGAGCTTTGACATCGTCATCCTGCAACCGACTCATTCCCCCGAGCCGCTGGGAAGCATCGAAGAAGTCAAGGGAGCATTCCCTCTGGGAACCCCCGGCGAGATTCGCGCGCAGCTGGACCTCGCCGTCCCGGGCATAGATTGGTCTTCCGAAACCGCGGGCGTGTACAACGCACCAGAAGGATTCGCGCTCGAAATCAGCATTCCCGATGAAACTCGCCCATCTTCTGTGCACGTGGGGCTGCACTTCGGATCCCAATGGGAAGGCGCCGGCAGCGCGGCGTTCGATCATGTGGTGCGCGCTCTGTACCAGACGCACGGGTGGCAGTCGTTCGCAGTCTCGGACAACTCCGCTCTCCTGGTGGACGGCTCGGGTGAGTGAGGTGGCCGTATGAAATCCGAACCCGCGTCGCGGTCTAACAAGTCGTTCGACGCGGACACGCAGCGGCATTGGGCCGCGAGGCGTGCTGGTTGCTGCCCACAGTGCGGTCTAACCCCTCCTTCCAGCGGACGCCTTCGGCGCCGCTGAAGTCAAACGTTCAACCGCAAATTCCGGCCCCCGCTCCAGCTTGACACCCTCGTAGCCTATAGGCTACACTTCGCGCATGCGCGTGGAGATGACCGAGGTCTACTGAGACTGGATCAACTCTCTGAGAGATCGGGTCGGTCGTGCGCGGATTCAGGTGCGAGTGGATCGATTGGCTCACGGGAATCCTGGTCAACACCGGGCGCTGACCGGCGGCGTGAGTGAGCTGAAGATTGACTTCGGACCTGGCTATCGTGTGTATTACACCGAGCGCAAGGGCGTGCTCATTGTTCTTCTCGCAGGCGGCGAGAAGTCTTCCCAGCAGAAGGACATAGAGACTGCGCTGGCGCTTGCGAGAGGTTTGCAGGAGTAGCCATGACCAAAGCAGTAAAGGCGAAGGAATCCGCGGCGGCGCGCACCAAGACGATTGCATACGACGTCGCAGAGCAACTGCGGACGCCAGAGGAAATGGCGGCGTACCTGGATGCCTGGCTTGAAGAGGCCCCCGAGGACGCAGCGGGCATTGCGCGCGCGCTGGGGGACATTGCTCGCGCCAAGGGCATGAGCCAGGTCGCACGTGACGCAGGCCTCAGCCGCGAAAGTCTGTACAAGGCGCTGAGCGAGAATGGAAACCCGAGCTTCGCCACGGTGCTAAAGGTCGCTCGGGCTCTCGGTGTCAAGTTTCATGCAGAGGCAGCGTAAGTTGCGGCCGAACAGGTCGTGCATGGACTCCTCTCAAACGGCAAGGCTTTGATTGCTGGTTGACCTTTGAAGAACGCCTCGTCTGTCACTTGCGATCGTTCCGTGCGGCCTCCAGCTCGAAGGCGGGAACCTGCCGGCCGTCCACGTCGGTGAAGCCATACCGGCGCGCAAGATCGCCCACACGCAGCACCTCTCCGGTCTGCGCGAGGATGTTCGGGTCGGAGGCAAGAGCGACCACGGCGCGTCCGATGTAGCGCGGCGATTCGGTGCGGGCCAGCGCCGGCCGTTCGTGCCAGTGCGCTTCGTCGGTCTGGTGCCCCGCCAGCACGAACTCGGTGCGCATCCATCCGGGAGAGACGGCGACCGAGGCCACGCCATGCGGACGCAGCTCCTGCGCCATGCCGAAGGCGAGGCGCGTCATCGCCGACTTGGCGAGGTCGTAGAGCAGGTTGCCGTGCATGTAGCGATGCCGGTCCCAGAAAGTCGTGGTGACGATCAGGCCCTTCTGCTGTTTCAAAATCAGCGGCACCGCCCGCCGGCTGGCCAGCAGGTGGTTGCGCACCCCCCGGTTGAACATGGGATCCCACGGCTCCATCGGGCGTTCCCAGAATGGCGCCTCGAAGACGCCATCGAAGAACTCGTGGCCACCCCAGGCGTTGTTCACCAGCAGGTCCAGCCGGCCGTGCTCCTCCTCGACGCGACGGAATAGCGCCGCCACATCGGCTTCGCTCGTGTGGTCGCAGCGCACCGGTATTGCGCGTCCGCCGGCGCGCGAGACCTCGTCGGCCGTCGCCTCGATGCTGCCCGGCACGGTCTGCATCTTCGACCAGGCCAGGATATCGGCATACGCCGACGCGGGCTGTGCGCGCGTGCTGCGTCCTGTCACGTAGACCGTGGCGCCGGCGGCGCCCAGTTCCACCGCGATGCCCCGGCCTGCGCCCCGTGTGGCGCCGGTGACGACAGCGATGCAGCCTTTCAGATCCGCCATGGAAGCTCCCCTATGCAAGACGTGCCGAACCTTAGCGGACCGTCACGCGCCAGTCTTGGAGAAATCCGAAACGCCGCGGCTGGCGGCGAACTGTCCCGGCGTGAGGCCGGCGATCGCGCGGAACTCGTGCGCCAGGTGCGCTTGGTCGTGAAAGCCCGCATCGGCCGCGAGCGCGGCCCAAGTGGGCACGCACGCACGGCGCAGCATGCGCACGCATGCGTGGAAGCGCGCCAGGCGATGCCATTCCTTGGGACGCAGCCCGACGTGTTCGCCGAACAGCTGCTCCATGCGGCGCTCACTGATGCCGAGCACGGCCGAGGCTTCGCGCACGGGGCGCCGCGCGAGGCTGCCGCAAAGCAGGGCCATCGCGGCGCGGATCCGCATGTGCTCCGTCGGAGCCGGCGCGCGCAATCCCTCGCGCAGCATGGCCAGCATGGCACCCATGCGGGCGCGTGGCGTCGACGCCTCGCCGATGCGCTGCGCGAGCGCACGTGCCGGCGCTGCGGCCACGTCGTCCCAGGCGAAGGTGCCGGCCGCCAGCTCGTGGGCCGCCACGCCCAGCAGGGCCTGCGATGCACCGGGCAGCAGCGTGAGCGAGAGCCCCTGCTGGTCGCCCTGGTGGGTCAGAACCGTGGCCTGCGCGCGCGCGCCGACCACGCGCACCGATGGCGGGTTCTCGCTGGTGTCGACGATGAGGCGCAGCGCACCGTCGGGAAGGACGCGCTCGGTCACGATGGACCCGGCAGGCAGGTGCTCGCGGTAGGCCATGGCGTGCGCCACATACGGCGCCAGCACGGCGGGCACGGCGAACTCCTGCATGGTGCCCAGGGGCACCGTGGTCTCCGGCGCGTACAGCGGATCGTCGGCAAGGCGCAGGAAGAGGCGGTCGGCCATGCGCGCATTCTGCCGCGCCGGCGGTGCAGGGTCGTTCACCAGGCTGCCAGGCGAGTGGGCGGCGCTTCCGCGCGGGAAGCTGGGTCCGGCTCCGTGCAGCCCCGTGCGGCTCCAGGTGGTGCAACAACCCTTCGCCGGCGGCCATTGCGAACGCGCGCGATACTCCCGGGTGGCCCGTGCTGCGTGTTCCCGCAGCCGGCGCCTCCGGAACAGAACCTGATGCATCCCTCGGCCTCTCCGCACTCTCCGCACTCTCCGCACTCTCCGTATTCCGCGCAAGGCGCACCCAAACCCGTCCTCATCGTCCTCATGGGCAATACACCGGCGCAAGTGCGCGAGGCCGAAGGTGGTGATTTCGATGCCTGGATCGCACGGGGCCTGGGCGAGGACTGCCCCACGCTGCAGATCGATGCGCGCGCGCAGCCGCCGCTGCCCGAGCCGGCGCAGCTCGCCGGCGTGGTCCTGAGCGGCTCGCCTGCGATGGTCACCGATCGCGCCGACTGGAGCGAGCGGCTCGCCGGCTGGCTCGCCCGCTGTGTGCAGGCCGGCCTGCCGGTGCTGGGCATCTGCTTCGGCCACCAGCTGCTGGCGCACGCCCTGGGCGGGCGCGTCGACTACCGCCCGCAAGGCATGGAGATCGGTGACCACGCCGTCACGCCCACCGCGGCCGCTAGTGACGACCCGCTGTTCGCCGGGCTGCCAGCGCCGTTTACGGCGCACCTGGTGCATTCGCAATCGGTGCAGGTGCTGCCGCCCGGTGCGACCCTGCTGGCCGCCAGCGCGGACGAACCGCACCAGGCCTACCGTGTCGGCGACTGTGCCTGGGGCCTGCAGTTCCACCCGGAGTTCTCCAGCGCGGCGATGCGCGGCTACATCCGCCACCTGCTGCCCGCGCCGGAACACGCCGGCCGCGCCGCAGCGCTGCTGGCCGCGGTGCAGGAAGCGCCGGCCGCGGCCAGCCTGCTGCAACGGTTCGCAGCGTTCGCGCTGGAGCGCAGCGTCGGTGGCGGGGTCAAGGCCAGCGCCGACGGCGAGGCCAACGCCAACGCCAACGCCAACGCCAACGCCAACGGCCTGAGGGCCTGAGGGCCGCAGCCCGACCG
>JAEZKX010000155.1 GCA_023436025.1 Pseudomonadota bacterium
GCGCAGCAGCGCCCGGGCGCCCGCCCGCGCGGCCTCCAGGTTCGCCGCGCCCGGCTCGGGCAACGCCGTGCTGCGGCACTGCTCCAGCGCATGGCCCGCCAGCAGCCAGGCCATGGTGCCGTCGCGCAGCGAGACCACCTCGTTGGGCAAGCCGGCGTCGATCAGCGTCTGCGCGCCGATGATGCTGCGCGTGCGGCCGGCGCAGTTGACCACCACCGTGGTGCGTGGATCGGGCGCCAGTTCGCGGATGCGGTAGGGCAGCTCCGCGTTGGGCACGGCATGGGCGCCCGGCAACGAGAAGCGGCGGAATTCCTCGGGCGTGCGGCCGTCGACGATGACCAGCGGATCGCCGCGGGCGATGCGCCTGCGGAGTTGCGCCACATCGATGTGCGGCGTGCCCGCTTCCAGCTCTACCACCTCGCCCCAGGCCTTGCCCGGCACGTTGACACCGGTGAAGGTCTCCAAGCCTGCGTCCTCCCAGGCGCGCGTGCCGCCGCCCAGCACCGCGACGTCGGTGTAGCCCAGCCGCCCCAGGCGCTCGGCCGCGGTGGGCGCCAGCGTGCCGTCGAGGTCGACCAGCACGATGCGCGTCGCCAGCCGCGGCACCAACCGGCCCACCACCAGCTCCAGCCGCCACAGGGGCGCCGGCACGGCCAGCAGCAGGTGCTTGCGCTGGAACAGGCCGACCTCGCGCACGTCCAGCAGCGCGATCTCCGCGCCGTCGGCCAGCGCCTGCCGCAGCGCGTGCGGCGTGAGGGTTCGGGTCATGGCTGAATCCCTCACTGGATGGCGATGCCGGCAGCGGCGATCACCTTGCTGTACTGCGGAATGGTCGCCCGCAGGGTCCTGCCGATGTCGTCCGCCTCGCCAGCGCTGACGTTGAAGCCCAGGCCTTCGAGCTCCGCGGTGAGCGCCGGCGCGCGCAGCACCGCCACCAGGTCGCGGTGCAGCTTGTCGACGATGGCCGCCGGCGTGCCCGCGGGCGCCACCAGCCCCTGCCAGCTCTCCACCGAGAAGCCGGGCAGGCCGGACTCGGCGAGCGTCGGCACCTCGGGCAGCGCCCGCGAGCGGTAGGGCGTGGTCACCGCCAGTCCCACCAGCCGGCCGGCCCGCACGTGCTCGGTGGCGGCCGCCAGCGTGATGATCATGGCGTCCACGTGGCCGCCCAGCAGGTCGACGGTGGCCGGGCCGCCACCGGCATAGGGAATGTAGTTGGGCTGGGTGCCGGTGCGCTCGGCGATGAGCTCGTGCGCCAGGTGCTGCAGGCTGGCGTGGCCGCTGGGCAGCGCCACGCTCACCTTGCCCGGCCGGCTCTTGAGCAGTGCCACGTACTGCCGGAAGTCGTTCACGCCGGTGTCCGGACGCACCACCAGCAGCATCGGATTGACCACGGCCTTGACGATGCCGGCGAAGTCCTTGAGTGGGTCGTAGGGCAGCGGCCGCTTCAGGGCGGCGTCCACGGCCAGCGAGTCGCTGGCCAGCAGCAGCGTGTAGCCGTCGGCCGGCGCCCGCGCGACCAGCCCGGTGCCGATGGCGCTGGCCGCGCCCGGCACGTTCTGCACCACCACGCTCTGGCCCCAGCGCCGGGTGAGCTTCAGCGCCAGGGTGCGCGCCAGCTTGTCGGCGCTGCCACCGGGTGCGACGGGGACGACGATGCGCACCGGCCTGGCGGGATAGGCGGCGTCGGCGGCGCCGAGCGCGGCCTGGCCCAGGGCCGGAGCGGCGGCGGCGGCAAGGAGGAAATGGCGTCGTTGCATGGTGTCCTCCGCGCCTTAGTTGAAGTCGTGGGCGCTGAACGGAGCGCCGACCACCGCGCGCGACGGCCGGCCGTCGATGCCCACCGGCACGTCGCCTTCCAGCGTGATGCGGTAGTGGATGCGTTCGCCCTGCAGCCAGGCGAAGTCGCCCGGGCCCTGGTGGGCGGCGGCGCGGTTGTCCCAGAAGGCGATGCTGCCGGGCGCCCAGCGGAAGCGCGCCGTGTACTCGGGCCGCGTGATCTGCTGGAACAGCAGGTTCAGGATGTGGGTGCTCTCGTCTTCCGACAGGCCCTGGATGCGGCGCGTGAAGGCGGGATTGACGAACAGGATGCGTTCGCCGGTCTCCGGATGCACGCGCACCACCGGATGGTCGCTGACGATGGGGTTGGCCCGCACCTTGGCGGCATAGATGCTGTCGTTGTCGTAGTCGGAGGTCTGGCCGCCGAACTGGTGGCGTGCCCACAGGCCGTCGACCAGCGTGCGCAGCGGCGCCGACAGGTGCTCGTAGGCGATGGCGAGGTTGGTGAACAGCGTGTCGCCGCCGTACGCGGGAACCTGGCCGGCGCGCAGGATGGACGCGGCCGGCGGATTGACCACGCCGGTGACGTCGGAGTGCCAGCGGTCGCCGCGGCGGCCGGTGCGCGAATGGGAGGAGATGGTGCGGATCTGCGGAAAGCCCTCGGGCGGGTGGGCGTCGTAGGGATGCGCCGGGGTCGGCCTGCCGAAGCGCTGCGCGAACGCGAGGTGCTGGGCATGGGTCAGGAACTGGTTGCGGAAGAAGACGACCTTCCAGGTGTGCAGGGCGGCGCGGATCTGTTCGACGACGTCGTCGTCGAGTTCACGGGTCAGGTCCACGCCGTCGATCTCCGCGCCGGTGAACACCGACAGGGGGCGGATCTCGAGGCGGGTGGCGATGGCGGCGGGCATGGTGTCCTTCGTGGTTCGATTGCAGGGACGCGATGGTCGCGCCGCCCGCCGCCAAAGCGAAGCGCGGAATCCGCATGTGGATATGCGGGTTCCGTGCTTGCGATGACGGCGATGCCGTCGGCTGATGCGCAGGGTGGGCGCGCAACGGACGCGCCCAGTGGCGAGCGCTGCACCAGCCGCGTCGGCGGTGCGCCCGCCGCGCGCACCTGGCCCCTAGCCCTCGAACTGCGGATGCAGCTGCCGGATGCGGTTCATCGCCATCGCTGCCGCCGCCGTGCGCGTCTCGACGCCGAGCTTGGCGAAGATGCGTTCCAGGTGCTTCTTCACCGTGGCCGGACTGGCGCCCACGATGTCGGCGATGTCGCGGTTGATCTTGCCCTTGACCACCCAGTACAGCACCTCGGCCTCGCGCGGCGTCAGGCCGAAGGCCAGCGCCATGGACTCGATGATCGCGGCGTCGGACACCTCGCGCATCACGATCAGCCAGTCGTCGTCGCCGGTCTGGCGGTGCAGGCGGATGCTCAGGCGGCGCGTGCCGAGTTCGGCGGTGAGTCTGGGCGGCTCGATGCTGCGCTCGGCCTCGCCCAGGTGGCGCCGCAGCCAGGCGAGGATGGGCGCCGGCGTCTCCGGCGCACTGGTGCCGAAGTAGGCCTTGAGCAGGTCGCGCGCCAGCGGCGTCTGCCACATCAGGCGGCCGTCGCCGGGGCGCACCGTGATGCTCGCGTAGCCGAAGGCGTCGAGCGCATTGCGCGTCTGGCGCGCCAGCCGGGCGCCCTGCAGGTGCACCGCCATGCGCGCCAGCACCTCCTTGGGCTTGATCGGCTTGGTCACGTAGTCGACGCCGCCCGCCTCCAGCGCCGCCACCAGGTGCTCGGTGTCGGTCAGGCCGGTCATGAAGATGATGGGGACATGGGCGGTGCCGGCGCCGGCCTTGAGCCGCTTGGCCACCTCGAAGCCGTCCATGCCGGGCATCATGGCGTCGAGCAGCACGATGTCGGGCAGCACCTGCGCGGCGCGCTGCAGCGCGGCCTCGCCGCTGGTGGCCACCAGCACCGTGTAGCCCGATTCGTCCAGCGCGTCGTGCAGCACCGACAGGTTGTCCGGCACGTCGTCGACCACCAGGACGACGTCGCTGTTGCTGCGGTCGATCAGCAGGCTCATGGCGCCGAGCCTTCTGCGGCCGCGGCGCGGGCCAGCGCGCGCCCGATGGCCTCGAACTGGAACTGGCGCGCCAGCTCGCGCATGGCCTGCGTGAACGCGGCGCACTCCGGCTGGGCCGCGTCGATGGCATCGAGCTGGTTGAGGATGCCGCGGTAGTAGCCCAGCTGCACCGCCTGCTGCAGCGGCGCCAGCAGCTGCGCGCGCGGCCAGGTCCAGGCTTCGGCGGCGGGCGCGGCGGTGGGAACGGGCGGCGGCTCCTGCAGCCACTGCAGCCCGAGCTGCCGCTCCAGCCAGTCGAGCAGTTCGCTGTGGCGCACCGGCTTCAGGATGAAGTCCTCGGACCGGATGCCGACGTCGTTGTCCAGGCCCTTGTCGAAAGCGTTGGCCGAGACCACGGCGATCCTGGCGCCCATGTTCTCCAGCCGGCGCAGCCGCCGGATGGTCTCCCAGCCGTCGATGCCCGGCATCGCCAGGTCCATCAGGATGGCGTCGGGCTGCAGGCCGGCGGCCAGCAGGTCGAGCGCGTCGTGGCCGCTGGCGGCGGTGCGCAGTTCGAAGCCCAGCGGCTCCAGCAGGTGCGCCAGCAGCTCGCGGTCGGCCTCCTCGTTGTCGACCACCAGGATGCGGCGGCGCGGCCCCTCGTAGCCGCGGCGCGCGCGCGGCGCCGGCAGCGGCACGGCGGCGGCGCCATGCACCTCGGGCAGGAAGAGCCGCACCCGGAACACCGAGCCGGCACCAGGCGTGCTGCTGGCCGTGAGCTCGCCGCCCATCAGGTCGGTCAGCATCTTGGCGATGGTCAAGCCCAGGCCGGCACCGGCCGCCGCCATGCCGCCCTGGCCACGCGCGAAGGGCTCGAAGATGGTCGCCAGTTCCTCGGCGGTCATGCCAGGGCCGGTGTCCTCCACGTCGACCAGCGCCATCTCGCGGGCATAGCGGATGCGCAAGGCGACCTGGCCCTGCGCGGTGAACTTGATCGCGTTGCCCAGCAGGTTGATGAGGATCTGGCGCACGCGCTTCTCGTCGGCGCGCACCACCTCCGGCAGGTGGCCGACGGGCTCGAAGCGGAATGCCAGGCCCTTGGCCGCCGCCTGCAGCTCGAACAGGCCGGCCATCTCGTGCACGAAGTCGGCGAAGCGCATCGGCCGCGAGGCCAGCGTGAGCTTGCCGGACTCGATGCGGGCGATGTCCAGCGTGCCCTCGATGAGCGACAGCAGGTGCTCGCCGCCGCGCTTGATGACGTTGATGGCGTGCTTGCGGTGCGGCGGCATGGAGGCGTCCTCGCCCATCAGCTGGGCGTAGCCCAGGATGCTGTTGAGCGGCGTGCGCAGCTCGTGGCTGATGGCACTGATGTAACGGCTCTTGGCCTGGTTGGCGCCTTCGGCGGCGTTGCGCGCCTGCTCCGCCGCCAGCTTGGCCTGCTGCAGCGCCTCGTCGGTCTGGCGGTGCGACTCGATCTCGCGCATCAGCAGGTGGGTCTGGCGGTTGGATTCCTCCTGCGCCACCTGGCGGCTCTTGTGCGCCAGCACCAGCCACCAGGCGACGATGCCGGCCACCAGCAGCAGCGCGCAATAGGCCTTGATGAAGGAGGTGCGCAGCGACCCTTCGGACATCCAGGCCGGCTGGGCGGCCTGCGCCGCGGCCTGCATCTCCTGGTGGTAGAGCAGGCCGAACAGCGCGGCGAGCAGCGGCGCGATCAGCAGCATCAGCAGCAGGAAGTGGCCGAGGCCGGTCTCGAGATAGGGCCAGACGCGCCGCGGCAGCAGCGCATGCAGGGCGCCGTTCCACTGCGCCGACAGGCTCGCGTGCGGCTTGCACAGGTCGCCGCAACGGGCGTCGAGGGTGCAGCACAGCGAGCAGATCGGGCCCTGGTAGGCGGGGCAATGGGCCATGTCGGGGCCCTCGTAGTCGCGGTCGCAGATGACGCAGCGCTGAAGAGTGGGCGCCGCATGGTGCGCTCGCTCGCGCGAGCACACCCTCCCGGCCGGATGTTCGCAGGGTGTGCTCGCGCCAGCGAGCGCACCTTCCCCGCGCGCGATGTAATACCGCCCCTTCGTCGCCCACGCGATCAGGGGCGCGGTGACGAACGCCACGCCCATCGCAATCACCGCCGAAAACGCCTGCGCCATCGCCCCGACCGCCCCGAGATACGCGACGATGGACAGCACCGAGGCCAGCGCCATCGCGCCCACGCCCACCGGATTGATGTCGTACAGGTAGGCTCGCTTGAATTCGATGCCGCGCGGCGACCAGCCCAGCGGCTTGTTCACCACCAGGTCGGCCACCACCGCCATCATCCAGGCGATGGCAATGTTGGAGTACAGGCCCAGCACGTCACCCAGCGCCTGGAAGACGTTCATTTCCATCAGCATGAAGGCGATGAGCGTGTTGAACACCACCCAGACGACGCGCCCGGGGTGGCTGTGGGTGACGCGCGAGAAGAAGTTGGACCAGGCCAGCGAGCCGGCATAGGCGTTGGTCACGTTGATCTTCAGCTGCGAGATGACGACGAACACCGCCGTCGCCGCCACCGCCCAGCCGAAGTGCGGGAACACGTATTCGTAGGCCGCCAGGTACATCTGGTTGGGGTCGACCGCGCGCTCCACCGGCACCATGTGCCGGATCGCCAGGTAGGCCAGCAGCGCCCCGCCCAGCATCTTGAACACCCCCAGCACCACCCAGCCGGGCCCCCCCGCCAGCACGCCCGCCCACCAGGCGCGCCGGTTGGCGGCGGTGCGCGCCGGCATGAAGCGCAGGTAGTCGGCCTGTTCGCCCATCTGCGTGATGAGCGCGATGCCCACCGTCAGCGCAGCACCAAACAGGTGCAGTTCGAAGCCGTCTCCCTGCGATTTCTCACCGCTGTAGTGCACGATGCCCGAGAACGCACCAGGATCGCGCACCAGCACATAGACGAAAGGCACCACCAGCATCACCAGCCACAGGGGCTGGGTCCACACCTGCAGCCTGCTGATGGCGGACACGCCGTGCGTCACCAGCGGGATCACCACCAGCGCGCACACCAGGTAGCCCCAGCTGGGCGGAATGCCCAGGGCGAGTTCGAGCGCATAGGCCATCACGGCCGCTTCCAGCGCGAAGAAGATGAAGGTGAAGGAAGCGTAGATCAGCGAGGTGAGCGTGGAGCCGATGTAGCCGAAGCCGGCGCCGCGCGTGAGCAGGTCCATGTCGACGCCGTAGCGGGCGGCATAGATGCTGATCGGCAAGCCGGCCACGAAGATGATCAGGCCGGTGGCCAGGATGGCCCAGAAGGCGTTCATGAAGCCGTACTGCACCAGCAGCGTGGCGCCCACCGCCTCGAGGATCAGGAAGGACGAGGCGCCGAAGGCGGTGTTGGCCACGCGGAACGTGGACCACTTGCGGAAGCGCTGCGGCGTGTAGCGCAGCGCGTAGTCCTCCATGGTCTCGCTGGCCACCCAGCTGTTGTAGTCGCGGCGCACCTTGACCACCCGCTGCGGGGCATCGCCGCTTTCGTCCGGCAGGATGGGGATGGCGGGGCGGCTCACGGTGGCGAAGTGCATCTTCCGTGCCCGAACCCGGCCTTGGCCCGGGTCTTGCACTACCTGCCCCGCCATGGAACTCACGCCCCGCGAAAAAGACAAGCTGCTGCTGTTCACCGCGGCCCTGCTGGCCGAGCGGCGCCAGGCCCGCGGCCTGAAGCTCAATTACCCCGAGGCGATGGCGCTGATCTCCGCCGCCGTCATGGAGGGCGCGCGCGACGGCAAGTCGGTCGCGCAGCTCATGAGCGAGGGCCGCACCATCCTCACCCGCGCCGACGTCATGGAAGGCGTGGCGGAGATGATCCCCGAGATCCAGGTCGAAGCGACCTTCCCCGACGGCACGAAGCTCGTCACCGTGCACCAACCCATCGTCTGACCCATGAAGAACTCCCTGCGACCGCTGCGCGCCATCCTGCTGCTTGCCCCGGCCCTGCTCGCCGCCGCCGCCCATGCGCACACGGGCGAAGGCGCCCACGCGCATGGCGGCCTGGCGGCCGGCTTCCTGCACCCGCTCACCGGCGCCGACCACCTGGCCGCGATGCTGGCCGTCGGCGTGTGGAGCGCGCTCTTCCTGCGCCGCCCATGGTT
>JAEZKX010000171.1 GCA_023436025.1 Pseudomonadota bacterium
CCGAGCAGCCGAGCAGCCGAGCAGCCGAGCAGCCGAGCAGCCGAGCAGCCGAGCGGCCGAGCGGCCGAGCAGCCGAGCAGCCGAGCAGCCGAGCAGCCGAGCAGCCGAGCAGCCGAGCAGCCGGGACGCAAAATTCGCGAAGATCACGCAAAAGTCGCGAAAGAACAGCCAGAGATGGCTTCCTGCTCTTGGAGGTCCTTTTGCGGTTTTTGCGAAACCTTTGCGACTTTTGCGTCCTTGCCTTGGGTCCCCGCTCTCGGCGACTGATCAGAAGTTCAGGGCCTTGATCGCCTTGGGACCGTCGCGGGCGATCTGTTCGATGCCGTCCTCCAGCCATTGCAGCACGCCCAGGCCGTCCAGGGCGTTGTGCGGCAGCAAGGCGGCGGCGACGTGGAACTTGAGCGTCACGCCCGGCGGCAGGGCGGGGCTGGGGCGCAGTCCGCTGGCCACCACCTGCTGGGCGCGCGAGATGGCCATCGGGCCTTCGACCACGCCTTCGAGCAGCAGGACGAAGGCGTGGTCGCCCACGCGCGCGGCCAGGTCGGTGTCCTCGCTGGCGCGCTTGAGGTGCGAGGTGGCCAGCACCAGGGCCTTGTCGCAGGCATCGCGCCCGAACTCGGATTCGATCTGCGGCAGGTTCACCACCCGCACCGCCAGCAGCGCGAAGGACGCCTTGTGGCTGCGCGCGCGGGTGAGCGACCTGTCCAGCCGCTCCAGTAACGCGCGGCGGTGCGGCAGGCCGGTCAACGGATCGGCGTGCGACAGGGCGGCGGCGCGCACCTGGCTTTCGCGCCTGCGCTGCCCGCGCAGCTGCAGCACGTAGAACAGCAGGGGCATCTGCACCACGGTGCCGAAGAACATCGCGTTCTGCGTCAGCTCCGAGGTCGGGATCAAGTTGAAGGCGCGGGCCAGCGGAAACATCGCCAGCGCCACCACCGGCAGGAAGCAGGCGGCGATCCGGCGCACATCGCGGTCGCGACCGTCGGCCCAGCCCCACACCAGCATGCCGGCCATGGCCGCCAGCGACAGGCCGGTCAGCATCAGCACCGCGTTCAGGCTGACGCGGGTGCGCAGCACGGCGTCGGCCGCCACCGCCACCAGCACCGCGGCGACCAGGCCCCAGACCGCGGTGTCCAGCGTGCGCGACAGGCGCACCGGCTCTGTCACCCGCCGCACGAACCAGAGGGTGGCCGCGACCGGCAGTCCCGGCCAGGAATACACGGCCAGGTCGTTCCAGTACGGCCATCCGGGCCACAGGTGCTCCGCTCCGATGCCGGCGCGGGCCAGCAGGCTGAGCCCGACCACCGCCACGTAGAGCGAATAGGCACGGAAGGCGCGGTCGTGGTAGACGATGCCGCCGGCCAGGGCCGCCAGCGCCAGCAGCGCGGCCACGCCGAAGTAGCCGCCCAGCAGGAACTGCTCGCGATCGCGGGTGGCCATCAGCGTGCGCTGCGGATACAGCAGCAGCGGGGCGCCGAAGTCCAGGCGCCGGTTCTCCACCCGCAGCCAGTAACGCGTGGGTTGCGGGTCGCCGCCGGCCAAGGCGAAAGTGGGGTGGCGTCCCGGGAAGGGCCAGGTCGCGGTGGGCCGCAAGTCGCCTGCCTCCTGCTCCACCCAGGCGCCGCGGGCGTCGCGGTAGAACAGCCGCGCGCTGTCGATGCCGGCCGCGCCGACTTCCAGGAACCAGGGGGGACCGGCCGGCACGGACGCATCGAAGCGCACCCACAAGGCCTTGCCGTCGATGCGGTCGATCTGGCCGGGCCGGCGCGGCGCCCACGGGATGGCCGGATCGCCGGCCACGTCGTCGATGGTCCGCAGGCTCGTGTCGTCGATCCAGGACAGGGCATGCGGGCGCAGGTGCAGCGGCGCCTCGCCCTGGGCCACGAGCGCCGCCTTGGCCTGGAATGGCGCCTTGGCCGGGGCCACGGCCCGCAGCGGTTCCACGGCCGCCTCCGGTTCGGATGCCAGGACGCCCCAGGCCAGTGCCCAGCCGATGACGGCGGCGACGAATGCGCCCAGGGTCCAACTCCGCATGGCGACCGATTGTGCAGCTACGGCCGAGCTGCGCCTGACGCGTATGCGAAAAACGACCCGTGCGGACGAGGCAGGAACGAAAAAGCCCGCCGAAGCGGGCCTTGCGGATGTATCGCCGCAACAGGCGTCAGGCGAAGGCCGCCAGCACCTTCTTCATCTTCTTCATCGCGGCCGCCTCGATCTGGCGGATGCGTTCGGCCGACACGCCGTATTCGGCGGCGAGTTCGTGCAGCGTCATGCCGCCGGAGCCGTCGTCGTTGACCTTGAGCCAGCGCTCCTCCACGATGCGGCGGCTGCGCGGGTCGAGCTGCTCCAGGGCCGTGGCGATGCCGCTGCTGGCCATGGCGTCGCGCTCGCGGCTTTCGATTTCCGCGGTCGGTTCGTGCGAGGTGTCCGCCAGGTAGGCGATGGGGCCGAAGGCCTCCTCGCCATCGTCGGCGGGGCCCGGGTCCAGCATCACGTCACCGCCGGACATGCGGGTCTCCATCTCGATGACTTCCTCGCGCTTGACGTTGAGCTCGCGCGCCATCACGTCGATCTGGGCGTCGGTCAGGGTCTCGCGGTGCGTCTCGGCGTCGGCGTCGTCCTTGAAGCCCTGCTTCATGGAGCGCAGGTTGAAGAACAGCTTGCGCTGGGCCTTGGTCGTGGCGACCTTGACCATGCGCCAGTTCTTCAGGATGTACTCGTGGATCTCCGCGCGGATCCAGTGCAAGGCGTAGCTCACCAGGCGCACGCCCTGGTCCGGGTCGAAGCGCTTGACGGCCTTCATCAGGCCGATGTTGCCTTCCTGGATCAGGTCGCCGTGGGGCAGGCCGTAGCCCAGGTACTTGCGCGACACGGACACGACCAGCCGCAGGTGCGACAGCACCAGCTTCCCCGCCGCCTCCAGGTCGTTCTGCTCCCTGAACTTGCGGGCGAACTCGACCTCCTCCTCGGGCGTCAGCATCGGCAGGCGGTTCACCGCCGAGATGTAGGCGTCCAGGTTGCCCAGCGAGGGGACGACGGCCCACGGGTTGGCCACGGCCAACGCGGTGGTGCCAGCGGCTCCGACAGATGCAGACATACCGGAAACTCCTTTTCTTTTTGACATATTAGCAATCTGTTAGACGGAGTGCTAAGGCAAGGGTTCCGTAGGCCGAACGGCCAAATGCGGGCCAGACCGGGGTGACCCGGCCCTGACCCGCCCGAGGCAGCTGGCGCGGCCGTTCGCGGATAAGCTGGTGCCCGCTTACCAGCGGATGCCCAGCTTCAGGAACAGCTTGCTGACCACGAAGATGGGGCCCACCCAGAGGTACTGCAAGTCCTCGAAGAAGCTGGGTTTGCGGCCCTCGATCTTGTGGCCGACGAACTGGGCGATCCAGGCCGCCACGAAGATGGCGGCGGACAAGGGCAGCACCAGCTCGCCCATGGTGTGCACCAGCCCGAGCCCCAGCAGCGACAGCACGGCCATGGTGGCCAGGAACACGGCCGACAGGCGGGCGTAATAGACCATGCTGGCCAGCAGGAAGGCGCAGGCCACCCACGGATGCAGCGCGTAGAGCAGCCCGACCAGGCTCAGCATGATGAGCGGAATGGCCACGAAGTGGATGCGCTCGTTGACCGGGTTGCGGTGGCTCACCTCGTAATGGGCGAGCAGCTGGTCGACCTTGCGGGCCGGGGCGACGCCGGCGGATTCGGTCACGGTGGACATGGAGGTCTCCTCGCGGCAGGCTTGGGTGATGGAAATTCTAGCCATCACCACCACTCTTGCCACCCTGGCCGACGCCCAGGCGCTGGCCCGTTCCCTGGTCGCGCAGCGGCTGGCCGCCTGCGTGCAGGTCGACACCGGCCTGCAGTCGTTCTACCGCTGGGAGGGCCGGGTCTGCGGGGACCCGGAAGTGCGCCTGACCATCAAGACGCTGCCCGGGCGCCGCGCCGCCGTCGCCGCGCATTTCGCCGCCCACCATCCCTACGACACCCCGCAGTTCCTGGCGGTGGCCATGGAGGCGGACGAGGGGTATGGGGCGTGGGTGAGGGCGGAGGTCGGGGGCGGATGAGGGCGGCGCGGGCAGGTGAGGGCGGTGCGGGGCAGGTGAGGGCGGGATCGGGGCGGCCCGATCCCAGGAGAGGCAGCGCGTCCCGCACGGGTGCGCTCGCGCAGCCGAGCACACCCAGCAAGATCCAGGCGCCCTCAGGCCAGCAAGGCCAGCGCGAACTCCCGCGCGTTGAAGGTCTCCAGGTCCTCCAGCTTCTCGCCCACGCCGATGAAATAGACCGGCACCGGCTTTTCCTTCGCGATGGCCGCCAGCACGCCGCCCTTGGCTGTGCCGTCGAGCTTGGTCACGACCAGCCCGGTCAGCTGCAGGGCGGCGTCAAAGGCCTTGACCTGCTGCAGCGCGTTCTGGCCGGTGTTGCCGTCGATCACCAGCAGCACCTCGTGCGGCGCCGAGGCCTCGGCCTTGGTCACCACCCGCTTGATCTTGCGCAGCTCCTCCATCAGGTGCAGCTGCGTCGGCAGGCGGCCGGCCGTGTCGACGATCACCACGCCCTTGCCGCGGGCCTTGCCGGCGCTGACCGCGTCGAAGCTCACCGCGGCCGGGTCGCCGCCTTCCTGGCTGACGATCTCCACCTTGTTGCGGTCGGCCCAGATGGCGAGCTGCTCGCGCGCCGCCGCCCGGAAGGTGTCGGCCGCCGCCAGCAGCACCGTCTCGCCGGCGTCGGCCAGGTGGCGCGTGAGCTTGCCGATGGAGGTGGTCTTGCCGGCGCCGTTGACGCCGGCCACCATGATCACGGTGGGCTGGTGCTCGCCGATCACCAGCGGCTTTTCGAGGGGCTTGAGCAGCTGGGTGAGCGCGTCCACCAGGATGTTCTTGGCCTGCACCGGCCGGGTGGCGCCGGTGGCGGCCACCTTGCGCTTGACCTCGTCCAGCAGCGCCTGGGTGGCGGCCACGCCGGTGTCGGCCAGCAGCAAGGCGGTTTCCAGCTCCTCGTAGAGCGCGTCGTCGATCTGCGCGCCGGTGAACACCTGCGAGATGTTCGAGCCGGTCTTGCGCAGCCCGTCGGACAGACGCTGCATCCAGCTCTGCCGCTCGACCGGGACCGCGGCGGCCGGCACCGGGATCTCCATGGCGGTGACCAGCGCGCTGCCGATCAGTCCGCCGGTGCGGGCGGGCGCAGTGGCCGGGGCGGCTGGCACTGGGGGTGGAGGT
>JAEZKX010000206.1 GCA_023436025.1 Pseudomonadota bacterium
CGGTGGAACCGCGCGGCGCGACGCGTGGCGTCGACGGGAACACCGGCCGGAGGCCGGCGGGGAGGAGGAAGAGGATTCCTTCAACGCCAGCGATGATGCCAGCGGTGGCGTTGCGCCTGCATCATAGACGCTTTGCAAAGACCCCATGGCCGGGGCCGGAGCGCGCGCCCCGGCCATGGGCTGGGACGGCGCAAGCGGAACTCAATAGCGGTGGGGATTGCGCGGCGCGCGGTCGTAGCGGTTCGGCACGCCGTCGCGGTCGCGATCACCCCAGCCGCCGCGGTGGGCATGGTGGTGCCGCGGCACGTGGTAGACGGGGGCGGGGCGCACGTAGACCGGCGGCGCGGGCCGCACGTACACCGGCTGCGGATAGCTGTAGTAGACGGGCGCCGGCGGCACGTAGACCGGGGGCGGCGGGGCGTAGCCGATGCCGATGGGCACGCCCACGCCGATGGAGAAGTGGACGTCGGAGCGGGCGTGCGCCGTCGAGCCCACCGCCAGGGCGCCCAGGGCGAGCGCGCCGGCAACGAAAGCTTTGGCCGAGAAAGTGCGGGTCATGGGGCCTCCTTGTGATCAGTGCCTCCATGATGCGCATGACAAGTTAACGGAACATGAACGGAAGCGCCTGCTTACGGTCGTGACAAAAGTACGTCTCTTGTGCGCGACGGCGGCTTGCCTGCGGCGTTCGCGCCACGGTCCGGCCTCGCCCCGTCCAGGCGCGGCCGTGCCTGGCGCTCAGTCGCGCTCGCGCAGCAGGAGGCTGCCCAGCGCAATGCCGGCTGCGATGGCCGCGAACACGCCCACCATGGACCCGGTGCTCAGCCGGTTCTCGAAGCCGGGCGTGAGGCGCTTGGGCACCAGCGTGTAGTCGATGGCCGCCGCGGCGGCGCTGGTGGCGATGCCGCCCAGCAGGGCCTGCGGCACGCTCTTCACCGCATCGCGCTTGCCGCGCACCAGCGCGTAGAGCGTGGCCCAGAAAACGGTGGAGGCCTGGTGCGTGACGATGCCGGTCAGGGTGTGGCGCAGGGTGGGCCGGTCCTCGCGCAGCGATTCGTCGCCCCACAGCCAGTGGCTCTCGGCGTTGACCGGCGCCACGGCGCTGCCGGCGTCGCGCCTGCCGGTCACCAGCAGCACCGCGGCCGAGAACAGGCCGGCGAGCGTGCCCGAGACGAGACCCTGGCGCAGCGTGCCTTTCCAGTCCTGGATCATCGGCGCATCCTCACTCGGCGGCGCTGCCGCGTTCCTTGGGGTCGGCTTCCAGTTCCTTGCGGCCTTCGCGGGCCAGGCGCGCCGTCTCTTCCAGCACGGTGTCGTCCGAGGCGCGCGGGACCGGTGCGTCGGCGGTGCCGGTGCCGTTGTTGTCCTCGGGCGGTTGGCGATCGGGTTCGGTGGCCATGGCGTCTCCTTCGGCGGATGGTGCTGCCATTGTTGAGGCCGCCGCGGCGCGCGCGGTCGGCGCGCCCGGATGGCGCGGGTAGGCTGCGGCCTACGGACCGCGACCTGCGCACCGGGATGTGCGGCCCCGCCCACGCCTTGACCTCGGACGTCATCGACGGCTTGCGCAGCCGCCGCGACCATGGACGCACCTACAAGGAGCCACCATGACACCATCCATCGAAACCATCGTCGATTCCCACCTGGCCGCCTACTGCGAGCCCGAGGCGCCCGCCCGGCTGGACGCCTTGTCCCGCATCTGGAATGCGGGCGGCCGCCTGGTCGACCCGCCGCTGGAAAGCACGGGCCACGAGGGCATGAGCCAGCAGGCGGCCACCCTGCTGCAGCACTACCCCGGCCACCGCTTCGTGCGCACCACGGCGGTGGACCACCACCACGAGTTCGCGCGCTACGGCTGGGCCCTGCGCGATCCGCAGGGAAAGAACGTGCTGGAAGGCGAGGACTTCCTGACGCTCGATGTCGATGGCCGCATCATGAAGGTGGTCGGGTTCTTCGGCGCGCAGGAGCGGCGGGCGCCGGCCTGACCTCCCCGCGCCTCACGCCTGGTGGAAAAGCGGCGTGCGTGCCACCTTCGCCTGAAGTTGCAGCACGCCGTACAGCAGCGCCTCCGGCGTCGGCGGGCAGCCGGGCACGTAGACGTCCACCGGCACGATGCGATCGCAGCCGCGCACCACCGAATAGCTGTAGTGGTAGTAGCCGCCTCCGTTGGCGCAGGAGCCCATGGAGAGCACCCAGCGCGGCTCCGCCATCGCGTCGTAGGCGCGGCGCAGCGCCGGCGCCATCTTGTTGGTGAGCGTGCCCGCGATGATCATCAGGTCGGCCTGCCGCGGGCTCGCGCGCGGCAGCATGCCGAAGCGGTCGAAGTCGTAGCGCGCCGCCGCGGTGTGCATCATCTCCACGGCGCAGCAGGCCAGCCCGAATGTCAGGTACCAGAGGCTGCCCGTCTTGGCGGCGCGTACCGCCTCGTCGAGCGTGGTGAGGAGAAATCCGGGAGTGCCGTCACGTCCCGTGTGTCCAGCTTGCTGCATGCCGCCACCTTAGGGGGCGGGCGGCTCCTCGTCTTGAAGATATCGGCCATGCGCGGGCTCCAGCGACCAGCGCGCCGCCGCGCCGCTGCGCCACGTGGTGCGCACGGCGCCGGGCGTGGCGTCCAGCACGCTGCGGAACTCGCGCGCCATGTGCGCCTGGTCGGCGAAGCCGGCGTCGTGCGCAAGTTCGGCCAGCGGTGGCGCGCCGGTGCCGAGCTCCACCAGCGCGGCCTCGATGCGGCGCGTGCGCATCCATGTTCTCGGCGCGACGCCGAGATGGGCGACGAACAAGCGGCGGTAGTGGCGCTCGCTCAGTCGTGCAGCGGTCGCTGCGGCGGCCGGGCCGGCGTGCGCGAGTTCGGTCAGTGCCAGGC
>JAEZKX010000208.1 GCA_023436025.1 Pseudomonadota bacterium
CAGCCGCGGCAGCGCCGGCGCATGCCGCAGCACGTCGGCCGCGCAGGCGCGCGCCGTCAGCTCGGCGAGGGTGGCCTGCACGTCGCGCGGATCGGCGCTGGGGAAGGCCCGCAGGTGCGCGTCGAGCCAGGGCCGGTTGAACAGGTCGCGCCCGGTGCTCTTGGGCGGTGGCAGGGCGAAGTAGGGTTCGGCCAGCAGGGCCTGCAGCAGGGCCGGAACCACCTGTCCGCCGGCCGCCCAGCGGCCGTCGTCGTCGTAGGGCGCGCCGGTGTGCTGCGCGCACCAGCCGTCCATGAGGGCGTTGCCCGGCCCGCAGTCGAAGCCCCGCTGGGCGCCCTGCGCCGGCAGCAGCGTGAGGTTGGAGATGCCGCCGATGTTCAGCACGCCCACCGCCTGGCCCGGCTGGCCGAAGACCGCGCGGTGGAAGAACGGGGCGAGCGGCGCACCCTGGCCGCCGGCGGCGACGTCGCGGCTGCGGAAGTCGGCTACCACCGGGATGCCGGTGAGTTCGGCCAGCAGGGCGGGCTGGGCCAGCTGGATGGTGTAGCCGGTGCCGTCGAACTGGCCGGGCCGGTGGCGCACGGTCTGGCCGTGGGCGCCGATGGCGCAGACGTCGGCGGCGGCCGCGCCGCCGGCCGCAAGCAGGGTGTGCACCACCTCGGCATAGGCCCGCATCAGGCCGTTGCCGGCCAGCCAGGCGCGGTGCAGTTCGTCCGGTCCGGACGCCTGCAGCGCCATCAGCTCGGTGCGCAGCGCATCGGGGAAGGGGGCGGCCGCGTGCTGCAGCACGCGCACCTGGGCGCCTTCGAAGGCGGCCAGCACGCCGTCGACACCGTCCATGGAGGTGCCGGACATCAGCCCGATGAACAGGTCTCGCATGCGGGCGATGTTAGCCCGCCGGGCGATCAGCGGGCAGAGGCGTACAGGGGCGCCACGGCGGCCGCGGCCAGCTGCACGCGCAGCGATGCGGCGGCCTTCTCGAAGGCCGGACGCGCCTGGGCGGACAGCTCCTTGGCCTTGCTCTGGCGCGCCACCTCGAGCGGGTCGCGGTGCCTGCCGTTCTCGCGGAACTCGAAGTGCAGGTGCGGACCGGTGGCCCAGCCGGTGGCGCCGACCGCGCCGATGCGCTGGCCACGCTCGACCGACTGGCCGACCCGCACGTCGACGCGGCTGAGGTGGGCGTAGAGCGTGGTGTCCCTGTTGCCGTGGTCGACCACCACGGTGTTGCCGTAGCCGTTCATCACACCGGCGAACTGCACCCGGCCTTCGCCCACGGTGCGCACCGGGGTGCCGGTGGGCGCGCCGTAGTCGACGCCCATGTGAGCCCGCCAGGTCTTGTGGATGGGATGCAGGCGCATGGCGAAGCCGCTGGTCACGCGCGACACTTCCATCGGCGAGGCCAGGAAGGCCCGCTCCAGGCCTTCGCCCTTGAAGTTGAAGTACGCGCCTTGCTGGTTGCCCTGTTCGAACCACATCGCATCGAGCGTGCGGCCGTTGTTGACGAATTCGGCGGAGATGACGCGGCCGGTGCGGACGGCCTCGCCATCGGCTTCCAGTGCCTCGTAGACCACGGAGAAGCGGTCGCCCACGCGCAGGCCGCGGTGGAAGTCGATGCTGCCGGCGAAGATCTCGGCCATCTGGATGGCCACCTGGTCGGGCACGCCGGCGGCGTCGGTGGCGGCGAACAGCGAGCTGCGGATGACGCCGCTGCCGATGCGCAGCGAAGGCACCAGCGGCGCCAGCTCGATGCGGCTGGTGAACTCGCCCGAGGGCTGGCGTTCGACCACCAGGCGGCGGAACTGGGTGGGATCGTCGAAGGTCCAGCGCACGCTCAGGCGCTGGAGGTTGCGCGAATCGGTGGCTTCGGCGTTCACGGCGCGGCCGGCCACCAGGTGTTGCCGGACCTGCGGCTGGCGCAGGGCTGCGGCCGCCGCCGGGTCGTTGATACCCAGGCGGGCCAGCAGCGCTTCGGCGGTGTCGGTGGAACGCAGCGTGTCGCTGCTGTAGACGCTGAAGGAGAAGCCCTCGAGTGCTTCGGCCTGTTCCGCCAGCGGCAGGGGTTCCACCGCCTCCAGCACCTGGCGCACCGGCAGGGCGGCGGCATCGGGGCCGAGCGAGGCCACGGCGTAGGCGCCGCCGCCGCCCCCCAGCAAGAGGGCCGCGATGGCGGCCGTGAGGTGCCGGGGATGGTGTTCGAGCACATGGACCGCGCGGGCGACGAACTTCTCCCCGGCGGCCAGCAGACCTTGCTTCAAGTTTCTGATTCCCATGTTCTGGTGTCCGGTCCGGTCCTACGCGCGTGTAGGCTGCCATCACGGCACCTTGGCGATCCGGACCGACGGCCAGGTAGCAGGAAAAATGCCTGCATCTAGAATCGACGGACGCCAAACGAGCCGCGAGTATACCCATGCTCAGCCGGCCCAAATCGATAAAACGCCTTATGAATCAAGAGCTTGTTACAAAACGGTGGCCGGTGACCGACGCCGTGCGCGCGGCGTTGGCGATCACCCTGCGCGGCGCCGACGAATTGATCCCGCACGACGAGTGGTCGCAAAAGCTGGCGCGAGCGGAGGCGGAGGGCCGGCCCTTGCGCATCAAGCTGGGGCTGGACCCCACGGCGCCTGACATTCATGTCGGACATACCGTGGTCCTGAACAAGATGCGTCAGCTCCAGGACCTGGGGCACCAGGTGATCTTCCTGATTGGCGACTTCACCTCGATGATCGGCGACCCCTCCGGGCGCAACACCACCCGGCCGCCGCTGACGGCCGAACAGATCAAGGCCAATGCCGAAACCTACCGGGCCCAGGCCGACAAGATCCTGGATCCGGCGCGCACCGAGCTTCGCTACAACAGCGAATGGAGCGACCCCCTGGGCGCACGCGGGATGATCCAGCTGGCCGCCAAGTACACGGTGGCGCGGATGATGGAGCGCAACGACTTCCACGACCGCTTCAAGGCCGGCACGCCGATCTCGATCCACGAGTTCCTCTACCCGCTGATGCAGGGCTACGACTCGGTGGCGCTGAAAAGCGACCTGGAACTCGGGGGCACGGACCAGAAGTTCAACCTGCTGATGGGGCGCCACCTGCAGGCCGAATATGGCCAGGAGCCGCAGTGCATCCTCACCATGCCGCTGCTCGAGGGCCTGGACGGCGTCGAGAAGATGTCCAAGAGCAAGGGCAACTACATCGGCGTGACCGAGGCGCCCAACACCATGTTCGCCAAGGTGATGTCGATCTCCGACACACTCATGTGGCGCTGGTACACGCTGCTGTCCTTCCGCGGCATCGACGAGATCGCCCGGTTGAAGGCGGAGGTGGAGGGCGGGCGCAACCCGCGCGACGCCAAGGTGATGCTGGCCAAGGAGATCACCGCCCGATTCCACGACGCGAAGGCGGCCGACGCGGCGGAGCAGGACTTCATCAACCGCAGCAAGGGCGGCGTGCCGGACGAGATCCCGGAGGTCAGCCTGGGCGGCGCGCCCCTGGGCATCGCCCAGCTGCTGAAACAGGCCGGCCTGGCGCCCTCGACGTCGGAGGCGAACCGGCTGGTGGAAGGCGGCGGCGTGCGCGTGGACTCCTCCACCGTCAGCGACAAGGGCCTGAAGCTGGACGCCGGCACGTACGTGGTGCAGGTCGGCAAGCGCAAGTTTGCCCGGGTGACCATCGGATAAGCGGTGTGGCGACTTTGTACACCGTCTGTACAATTTCGCCCCATGCTCACCAACATCGATCTCGATGAGGATCTCGTCGCCGAGGCGATGAAGCTCTCCGGTGCGCGCACCAAGCGCGAGGTGGTCGACCGCGCCCTGCGCGAGATGGTGGCCCGCGCCAAGCGGCCGCGCCTGCGCGACGTCTGGGGCCGTGCCACCGACGATACCTACTGGCCGGACTACGATCCCAAGACGGATCCCGGCGAGCCCGCCGGCAAGTACCGCGTCGAGCAGGGCATCGCCGCGTACCGGGTCGAGCAAGGCATTGCGGCGTACCGCGTGGCGCCGCCCGCCACGCAGCGCGCACCGACCAAGAAGAAGTGATGCTGCTGCTCGATTCCAGCGTCTGGATCGACATCCACCGCGCGCGGGCCACCGCCGCCACCCGTTACGTCGAGGCACGCGAAGAACACGAAGAAATCGCCACGGCAGGCGTCATCTTCCAGGAGGTGCTGCAAGGCATCCGCTCGGACAGCGAGTACGAATACATGCGCCAGGTGCTGTGGTCGACGCTGATCCTCCAGCCAAGGGAGCTGTCCACCTACGACGTGGCGGCGCAGTTGCACCGCACCGCCCAGGCCGCCGGCTTCACCGTGCGCAAGCCCAGCCACTGCCTGGTCGCCGCACTGGCACTGGAGAACGGCGCCTTGCTGGTGCACAACGACCGCGACTTCTTCGCGCTGGCCCAGATCGAGCCGGCCCTGATGATCTATCCCGGTCCGTCGCACTGAGGCGGCGGCAAGCGGGGCCGGCCCCGCCATGCTGTCGCACAATTCCTCCATGACCCTCACCGAGGCCGCCCGGCGCCTGACACCCGAAGTGCTGCTGCGCTGGTCGGTCGGGGTGGCGGCTGCGGTCATCCTGCTGAAATCGGCCGCCTGGTGGCTGACCGGCTCCGTCGCACTGCTGTCGGACGCCATGGAGTCGCTGGTCAACCTGGCCAGTGCCGTGTTTGCGTTGCTGATGGTGCGCATCGCGCGCCGCCCGGCCGATGCCGGCCATCCCTACGGCCACCACAAGGCCGAGTACTTTTCCGCCGGCTTCGAGGGCCTGATGATCGTGGTGGCGGCGCTGGCCATCGCCTGGGCCGCCTTGCAGCGCCTGATGGCCCCGCAGCCGCTGGAGCAGGTCGGGCTCGGCCTGGCCCTGTCGGTGCTCAGTTCCGCCATCAATGGTGCCCTGGCCTGGGCCATGTTCCAGTCGGCGCGCAAGCACCGTTCCATTGCCCTCGAAGGCGATGCGCGCCACCTGATGACGGATGTCTGGACCTCGGCCGGCGTGTTCGTCGGCGTGGTCCTGGCCGTCCTCACCGACCGCCTGTGGCTGGACCCGGCGCTGGCCATCGCGGTCGCGGCCAACATCCTGCGCGAAGGCATGCATCTCATGTGGCGTTCGGTCGAGGGCCTCATGGACCGCGCGCTGGAGCAGGAGCTGCAGGACGAGATCGCCCGCGCGCTGGCCCAGTTCCAGCACCGCACGGTCCGCTTCGACCACGTGATCACGCGGCGCTCGGGCCGGCGGCGCTTCGTCGACCTGCACATGCACCTGCCGGCCAGCTGGTCGCTCGGACGGGCCGCCGCGCTGCGCACTTCGGTGGAACAGGCATTGCTGGCGGCCGTGCCCGGATTGCATGCGACCATCCAGCTGTTGCCGAGCGACGTGGAGCCGCAACCGGACGACGAGGAGGACATGGACTGATGCTGGCGGTGGTGCAAAGGGTGGGCGAGGCGCGGGTGGACGTGGCGGGGCGGACGATCGGCGCCATCGGCCAGGGCCTGCTGGTACTGGTGTGCGCCGAGCGTGGCGATGGCGAAGCCCAGGCCGACAAGCTGCTGGCCAAGCTGTTGAAGCTGCGCATCTTCAGTGACGAGGCCGGCAAGATGAACCGCAGCGTGCAGGACGTCGGCGGCGGGCTGCTGGTAGTCAGCCAGTTCACCCTGGCCGCCGACCTCGCCGGCGGCAACCGGCCCAGCTTCACCAACGCGGCGCCGCCGGACGAGGGAAGGCGCCTGTACGAGCATTTCGTCGCCCGAGCCCGCGCGGCGCACCCGGTGGTGCAAACGGGCGAGTTCGCGGCCGACATGCAGGTTCACCTGGTCAACGACGGTCCGGTCACCATCCCGATGACGGTGCGCTGACCGCGCCGCAGACGGCGGTGGGCTGAATGGCCGCGCCGGCGTTGCCGCTGCTGCTCATCCGTGTAAAGTGGCGGTCCTCCCAACAACAACGATTCTCTGGCAGGCATGCGCATTTCCTTCACCAAGCATCTCCTTTCCGCCTCCATTCTTGGACTCGCCCTCGCCGGCTGCGGCGGTGGCAGCAGCGAACCGGACAAGGTCGCCGCGGGCGACACCACCCTGGCCGTCGCGCCGACGACGACGGCGGCCGTGGCCAACCTGCCCTTCGAGTTCCCCGCAGGCGTGCCCGACCTGGGCACCACCGCGGCCACCACGCTCAAGTTCACCGATACCTCGGCCACCCCGGGCTTCTCGATCACGGCCGACGGCAACACCGCGACCGGCGTCACCACCTTCGGTTCCTGCATCTTCCGGGTGACCGCGTCCACCTTCCCGGCTGGCCATGCGCTGGCCAATGGACAGACCGTGACTGTCAACCCGTGCAACCTGAACGTCGCGACGACCGGCGCGGTCGCGGGCGACACGCCCGTCTCCCGGGCGGTGGCGCTGGTGCTGGCCGCCGTGGCGTCTACCAATACATCCGTGGTCGTCGGCGTCACCTCCAGCGGCGGCCTCACCCTCAACGGCAATAACGTCGGCACCGTGCGACTGGTCTTCGTCACCGGCGGCAGCGGCGGCTGATCGTCGCTCGCCCGGGGTGCCCCGGGCGCCGCATGCGGGCCGAGGCGGCCCGCCATGCCCCGGGGTCCCGGGGCTTCCTCGGGGCCGGTCTCGTGCCGTCTCAGTACGGATTCGGATACCCGAGCGCCCCCAGCAGCAGGATTTCCACCGCTTCCATCGCCAGGGCGTCGGCATCGCCGCGCTCGTGGTCCCAGCCCTGCGCGTGCAGGGTGCCGTGCACCAGCAGGTGCGCATAGTGCGCCTCCAGCGGCTTGCCCTGCGCCAGCGCCTCGCGCTCGACCACCGGCGCGCACAGCACCAGGTCGGCCGACACCACCGGCGCTTGCGTGTAGGCGAAGGTCAGCACGTTGGTGGCGTAGTCCTTGCCGCGGAACTGGCGGTTGAGGGCCCGGCCCTCGTCGGCGTCGACGATGCGCACCGAGATCTCGCCGGGATGCAGCAGCGCCATTTCCATCCAGCGCCGCACCCGTGCCTTCGTGAGCAGCTTGCGCAGGGCGGCAGCGCCGTCGACGTCGCCGAACTGGAGGTCGAGGTCGAGTGTGGGCGTCATGCGTTCTTGCCGCGCGCCGCGTCGTAGGCGTCGACGATGCGGGCCACCAGCGGATGCCGCACCACGTCGGCGCTGGTGAAGCGGGTGTGGGCGATGCCCGGCACCCGCCGGAGCACGCGCTCGGCATCGACCAGCCCGGACAGGTGACCCTTGGGCAGGTCGATCTGGCTGATGTCGCCCGTCACCACGCACTTGCTGCCGAAGCCGATGCGGGTGAGGAACATCTTCATCTGCTCGGGCGTCGTGTTCTGCGCCTCGTCGAGGATCACGAACGCGTTGTTGAGGGTGCGCCCGCGCATGAAGGCCAGCGGCGCGATCTCCAGCGCGTTGCGCTCGAAGGCCTTGGTCACGCGCTCGAATCCCATCAGGTCGTACAGCGCGTCGTACAGCGGACGCAGGTAGGGGTCGACCTTCTGCGTCAGGTCGCCGGGGAGGAAGCCGAGCTTCTCGCCGGCTTCCACCGCCGGCCGGGTGAGCACGATGCGCTGCACAGCGCTGCGCTCCAGCGCGTCGACGGCGCAGGCGACCGCCAGGTAGGTCTTGCCGGTGCCGGCCGGGCCGATGCCGAAGGTGATGTCGTGGCCGGCGATGTTGTCCAGGTAGACGCTCTGGTTGGGGGTGCGCGCCTTCAGGTCGGTGCGGCGCGTGTGCAGCACCAGGGCGCCGTCCTCGTCCTCGGTCATGGGCGCGTCGCCCGCCACCATCAGCTGCACGCGCTCGCGCGGGATGGCGCGGCCGGCCATCTCGTACATGGCCTGCAGCACGTCGAGCGCGCGCTGCGCCCGGGCCTTGGGGCCCTCGACGCGGAAATGCTCCTGACGGTGGCCGATCTTCACCTGCAGCGCCTGCTCGATGGTGCGCAGGTGTTCGTCCATGGGGCCGCACAGGTGCTGCAGGCGGGTATTGTTCAGGGGCGCGAAGGCGTGGCGGAGAATCAAAGTGATAATCCCGGAAGAGGATCGCAATGATAGGCAAATTGACGGGTACGCTGAGCGACAAGAACCCGCCGCAGGTGCTGCTGGACTGCCATGGAGTCGGCTACGAGGTCGACGTGCCCATGAGCACCTTCTACAACCTGCCGGGCCTGGGCGAGAAGGTGTCCTTGCTGACGCATTTCGTCGTGCGCGAGGACGCGCAGATCCTCTACGGCTTCGGGACGCCCGCGGAGCGCGAGGCCTTCCGCCAGCTGATCAAGATTTCCGGCGTGGGGCCGCGCACGGCCCTGGCGGTGCTCAGTGGCATGAGCGTGGCCGACATCGGCCAGGCCGTCACCGCGCAGGACGCCAGCCGCCTGGTGAAGGTGCCCGGCATCGGCAAGAAGATCGCCGAGCGCCTGCTGCTCGAACTCAAGGGCAAGATCGGCGCCGACCTCGGCGTCGCGCACGGCCATGTGGTGAGCGACGCGCAGGCCGACATCCTGCAGGCGCTCATCGGCCTGGGTTACAGCGACAAGGATGCGCAGGCGGCCGTGAAGTCGCTGCCCAAGGACGTCGGCGTCAGCGAAGGCATCAAGCAGGCGCTGAAGGCGCTGGTGCGATGAGCGCCGCGCGTCGTTGCGCATGCGCGCCCGCCAGCCCAGGGAAGGCCTTCGCATGACCATCACCACCGACGACTTCGCCCCCGCGCCCAAGCGCGTCGTCTCGGCCGCGCCGGCATCGCCGGCCGAGGAGGCGCTGGAACGCGCGCTGCGTCCCAAGGGCTTGCGCGAGTACGTGGGCCAGGCCAAGACGCGCGAGCAGCTGGAGATCTTCATCGGCGCCGCCCGCAAGCGCGGCGAGGCGCTCGACCACGTGCTGCTGTTCGGACCGCCCGGCCTGGGCAAGACGACGCTGTCGCACATCATCGCGCACGAGCTGGGCGTGAACCTGCGCCAGACTTCGGGCCCGGTGCTGGAGAAGCCCAAGGACCTGGCGGCGCTGCTGACCAACCTGGAGCGCAACGACGTCCTCTTCATCGACGAGATCCATCGCCTGTCCCCGGTGGTGGAGGAAATCCTCTATCCTGCGCTGGAGGACTACCAGATCGACATCATGATCGGCGAAGGCCCGGCGGCGCGCTCCATCAAGCTGGACCTGCAGCCGTTCACGCTGGTGGGCGCCACCACGCGCGCGGGCATGCTGACCAATCCGCTGCGCGACCGCTTCGGCATCGTCGCGCGGCTGGAGTTCTACGACGCCGACGAACTGACCCTGATCGTCAAGCGCAGCGCCGGCCTGCTGAACGCGCCCATCGATGGCGACGGCGCCGCCGAGATCGCGCGTCGCTCGCGCGGCACGCCGCGCATCGCCAACCGCCTGCTGCGCCGCGTGCGCGACTATGCCGACGTCAAGGGCACCGGCCGCATCGACATGGACATCGCGCAGAAGGCGCTGGCCATGCTCGACGTCGATCCGCAGGGCTTCGACATCATGGACCGCAAGCTGCTGGAGGCGGTGATCCACCGCTTCGACGGCGGTCCGGTCGGCCTCGACAACGTGGCCGCCTCCATCGGCGAGGAGCGCGACACCATCGAGGACGTGATCGAGCCTTACCTGATCCAGCAGGGCTACCTGCAGCGCACGCCGCGCGGCCGCATCGCCACGCTGGCTGCCTACCGCCACCTCGGCGTGGCTCCGCCGCGCCATGAAGGCGGCTTGTTCGAGACCTGACATGGCATGGCGTCTGCCCGCCATCCGCAGGTGGTGGCCCGGGGTGTTGCTGCTGGCATTGGTGCTGGGCGCGGCGTGGTTCTTCACGCAGCGCGGCACGGTGTCCGAAGCCGTCATCGCGCGCCATGCCCCGCTGGTGCGCACGCTGCAGTTCTCGGCTCGCGTGGCGACGCTGTCGCGGGTGGAGGTCGGCGCCACGGTGACCGGCCGGGTCGAGAGCGTGCTGGTGCGCGAAGGCGACACCGTCCGCGCCGGCCAGCCGCTGGTGCGGCTGGAAGACCAGGAGTTCCGCGCCTCGCTGGCGCAGGCGGAGGGCGCCGAGCGGCAGGCGCAGGCGCGCCTGGCCGGGCTGCGCAGCAC
>JAEZKX010000365.1 GCA_023436025.1 Pseudomonadota bacterium
CGTGATGACCACGCTGGAGAAGCTGGGCGAACTCAAGGCCAAGGGCATCCTGACGCAGGAAGAGTTCGATGGCAAGAAGGCGCAGCTGCTGCAGAAGCTGGTCTGAGGCCAGGGCATCGCCTTGCGCACCCGCGCGCGCGACCGTCCATGCGCGGCACGGTCGCCGCCGCATGCGGGCCGCAGGCCCGCGGCGGCCTGCTGCAGCGCGCGGCGACGGCACTCCGCACTCCCTGCGCATGCCACCGTCTCATGTGCAGGAGCCCAGCTTCGGCGAACCGAGCTGGTCAGGCAGCCGCCGGCCCGGGACTCGTCCGCGGAGGCAGGCGCGGGCAGTACGCGCCTGCCGACTGGGCCGCCTATTCCACCTTCGAAGAGGCTTTCATCCTGGGGCACTTGGCCGGCGCGCGCTGAGCGCCCGCCGCCGGGCTTCAGTTGTAGTCCTGCGTCGAGTAGGTCGTGGTGTCGATGCGGCAGTTCGCCGGCAGGGCGTTGCGCACCAGCATCCAGTCGGAGCCACAGATCCAGCCGCCCACCGCGCGGCCGAGGTCGTCGGGCGTCGTCAACGGCGTGGTGCCGTCGCGGCGCGTCGGCGCCAGGTAGATGTGCTGGCCGTTGACGACCGGGTCGAGGTTGGCGATGACCACCCGGATCACGCCGTTGGACGAGGTCTGGATGCGGCCCGCGTAGTTGCCGCTCGGGCCGGCCACCTCGCAGCCCCAGCCGCCGGGGGGCGGCGCGTCGCTGAAGGTGAGGTAGTTCTCGGCGATGGCGTTCTTGCACTTCGTCACGGCCATCACCACTTCGGAAATCCGCGCGCGGCGGGCGTAGTCCCGCCCCTGCGCGACGGCGATGGACCCCAGGATGCCCAGGATCGCCGTGACGATGATCATCTCGACGAGTGTGAAACCTTGCTGGCGGCGACGGCGCGACGGGCGTTGCATGCTTTCGTTCCTTCCGTCTGCCGCACCGCAAGCCGCGTGCCGGGCGTCAGGAAGCCAACTTCGTCACGGTTTGCACGGGTGCGATGACACAAATTGTCGCAACTGGGCGCAAAGCGCGTCCAACCGTTACTTTCGTGTCATCGCGCGGAGCGCCGGAGCGTCCCGCCGGCGGCCCGCGTCAGCCGCGCATCAATGCCTCGATCGCGTCGGCCTCCACCGGAACGCCGCGCGTGATCAGCTCGCAGCCCTGGGCGGTGACGACGGCGTCGTCCTCGATGCGGATGCCGATGTTGTGGAAGGCCTCGGGCACGCCTTCGCCCGGGCGCACGTAGATTCCCGGCTCGATGGTCAGCACCATGCCCGGGCGCAGGATGCGGCTCGGCCGGTTCTTGATCGTCTCGCCGGAAAGCGGGTCGCGGCGCTCGCTGACCCTGCCCACCTCGGACGGTTCCACGTAGCTGCCGCAGTCGTGCACGTCCATGCCCAGCCAGTGGCCGGTGCGGTGCATGTAGAAGCGGAAGTAGGCGCGCTGCTCGATGACGTCGTCGAGCGAGCCGACCTGGTTGCGATCGAGCAGGCCGGTGTCCAGCATGCCCTGGGCCAGCACCTTCACCGCGGCCTCGTGCGGATCGGTGAAGCGGGCGCCGGGCCGGGTGGCGGCGATGGCCGCCTCCTGCGAGGCCAGCACGATGTCGTAGAGCGTGCGCTGCGGCCCGGTGAACTTGCCGTCGGCCGGGAAGGTGCGGGTGATGTCGCTGGCGTAGCCGTCGAGCTCGCAGCCGGCGTCGATCAGCACCAGCTCGCCGGCGCGCACCGGCGCCACGTCGGCGCGGTAGTGCAGCACGCAGGCATTGGCGCCAGCGGCCACGATGGAGCCGTAGGCCGGGTACTGGGAGCCGCCCAGGCGGAATTCGTGCAGCAGCTCGGCGTCCAGGTGGTACTCGCGCACGTCCTGGCCGGCGCGCAGCATGCGGGCGCTGGCCTGCATGGCGCGGATGTGGGCGCGCGCGCTGATGGCGGCGGCGCGCCGCATCACGTCGATCTCGTGCGCGTCCTTGACCAGCCGCATCTCGTCGAGGATGGCGCACAGGTCGCGCTGCTGCTCGGGGCACAGGGCGCCGTAGCGCACGCGGGCGCGCACCTGGTTCAGCCAGCCGGCCACGCGCTGTTCCAGCCCCGTGTGGATGGCAAAGGGGAACCACACCGTCTCGCGGTTCTCCAGCAGGCGCGGCAGCTGGCTGTCGACCTCGCCGATGGAGTGAGCCGCCTGCACGCCCAGCGCACCTACTGCCGCTTCCGGGCCCAGGCGGTAGCCGTCCCAGATCTCGCGCTCCAGGTCCTTGGGCTGGCAGAACAGCGTGCTGGTGCCATCGTCGGTGATCACCAGGAAGGCGTTGGGTTCGGTGAAGCCGGTCAGGTAGTAGAAGTAGCTGTCGTGCCGGTAGAGGAAGTCGGAGTCGCGGTTGCGCTGGCGCTCCGGCGCGGTGGGAATGAGCGCGATGCCGCCGGCGCCCAGCTGCTGGGCCACGCGGGCACGGCGTTGGGCGTAGAGCGAGGTGGGCACGGTGGTATTCATGGTCCTATTGTCGGTCTTGTCCGGCCGGCGTGCGCCGGGGTTTGCGCGGCCCATTCAGCCTTCCGGCCGGGCATCCGTCCACGGCGCGGGTGCGGCGTTGAGCGTGTCCAGGCGCTGCGGCGTGCCGACGTCGGTCCAGGAGCCGGTGTAGAGCTCGGCGCTGACTTCGCCGCGGTCCATCGCCGCGCGCAACAGGGGCGCCAGCGCCAGCTTCAGCCCGGCGGGGTTGCCGGCGGGCTGGCCGGCGAAGAAGGAGCGGCGGAACAGGCCGGTGGTCGAATAGGTGAAGCGCTGGTCGGCCGCGCTCAGGGCCAGGCCGTCGGCGCGCAGGCCGAAGTCGCCGCGCGGATTGTGTTCGGGGTTGGGCACCAGGAACAGGTGGGCCAGCTTGTCGCCGGCGGCGAAGCGTTCCAGCGCTTCGCGCGCGAAGCGGAAGCGCGGCATGAAGACGTCGCCCGCGACCAGCCAGAACACCTCGTCCAGCAGCGGCAGCGCGCGCAGGATGCCGCCGGCCGTCTCCAGCGCGCCGCCGAAGTCGCGGCCTTCGTGCGAATAGCGGATGCGCACGCCTTCGGGCGTGGTCATGCCGTAGTGCTGCTCGATCTGCTCGCCCAGCCAGGCCGTGTTGACCACCACTTCCGCCACGCCTTCGCGCGCCAGCGCGGCCAGGTGGTAGCCCATCAGCGGTCGGCCGTGCACCCGCAGCAGCGGCTTGGGGCACTGGTCGGTCAGCGGCCGCATGCGCTCGCCGCGCCCCGCCGCGAGGATCATGGCCTGCGCGGCCATCAGGCGTCTTCCCCGCGGTCGAGCGATCGCTGTTCGGTCCATTCCGGCTGGAAGCGGCCGATCAGCGCGGCCATCAGCGCGCGTGCCTGGGCCGGGTGCTCGCCCGAGACATTGCGGACGTAGACGTCGGCGTTCACCGCCCGCTCCTGCGGCCAGGTGTGCAGGCACAGGTGTGACTCCGCCAGCAGCACGGTGGCGGTGACGCTGCCCGGTCCCGCTGCGGTGGCGGGAAAGGTGTGGAACAGCGTGCCCACGACCTGCAGCCCGGCTGCCTCGATCGCCGCGCGGCACCAGTCGTCGAGTTGCTGGGCATCGGTGAGCCAGGCCGGCGCGCAGCGGCAGCGGTACAGGTCGGCGGTGAGGTGCAAGCCTTGCATGACGCGACTTTAGTGGAGCGGCGGCCGCGACCCCACTCGCGGACCGCGGAAGGGGGCGGCGGCTAAAATGCCGGGTTTCCCCTGATCTTCCCGGAGCTGCCCCCGATGGCCAACGATTCCCTGATGGCGAACGCGATTCGCGCGCTCGCCATGGACGCCGTGCAACAAGCGAACTCGGGGCACCCCGGCGCGCCCATGGGCATGGCGGACATCGCGGTGGCCCTGTGGCATCGGCACCTGCGCCACAACCCGGCCAATCCCCAGTGGGCCGACCGCGACCGCTTCGTGCTGTCCAACGGCCACGGCTCCATGCTGATCTACGCGCTGCTGCACCTCACCGGCTACGACCTGCCGCTGGGCGAACTGCAGGGCTTCCGCCAGCTGCACAGCAAGACGCCGGGCCACCCGGAAGTCGACGTCACGCCCGGCGTGGAGACCACCACCGGCCCGCTGGGCCAGGGCCTCACCAACGCGGTGGGCATGGCGCTGGCCGAGAAGCTGCTGGCCGCCGAATTCAACCGCGAAGGCCACCAGATCGTCGACCACCACACCTATGTGTTCATGGGCGACGGCTGCCTGATGGAAGGCATCAGCCACGAGGCGTGTGCTCTGGCCGGCGCCTGGAAGCTGAACAAGCTGATCGCGGTCTACGACGACAACGGCATCTCCATCGACGGCCAGGTCCAGCCCTGGTACATCGACGACGTGCCGGGGCGCTTCCGCGCCTATGGCTGGAACGTGGTCGGGCCGGTCGACGGCCACGACATCGAGGCGGTGGACCGCGCCATCGCCGATGCGCGCCGCAGCGCCGACAAGCCCACCATCGTCATCGCCAAGACGCACATCGGCAAGGGTTCGCCCAACCGGGCCAACACCGCCAAGGCGCACGGCGAGCCGCTGGGCGCCGACGAGATCCGGCTGACCCGCTCGGCCATCGGCTGGGAGCACGAGCCCTTCCACCTGCCGCAGGGCGTGTACGACGAATGGGACGCCCGCGCCAAGGGCGAGGCCGCCGAAGGCGACTGGAACGCGCGCTTCTCGGCCTATGCCGCGGCCTATCCGGAGCTGGCGGCGGAGTTCTCGCGCCGCATGGCCGGCGCGCTGCCCGAAGGCTTCGTCGAGGTGGCCGCGGCCGCCGCGCTGGCCGCGCACACCAAAGCCGAGACCGTGGCCTCGCGCAAGGCTTCGCAGATCGCGCTGGAAGCCTTCACCCAGGCGCTGCCCGAGATGCTGGGCGGCTCGGCCGACCTGACCGGCTCCAACCTGACCAACACCAAGAGCACGCCGCCGCTGCGCTTCGACGAAGGCGGCGACGTCGTGCTGACCGACGGCCGCATCGGCCGCCACATCAACTACGGCGTGCGCGAGTTCGGCATGGCCGCCATCATGAACGGCATCGCGCTGCATGGCGGCTACATCCCCTACGGCGGCACCTTCCTGACCTTCAGCGACTACAGCCGCAACGCCATCCGCATGGCCGCGCTGATGAAGCGGCGCGTGATCCACGTCTTCACGCACGACTCCATCGGACTCGGCGAGGACGGCCCCACCCACCAGTCGATCGAGCATGCGGCCAGCCTGCGCCTGATCCCCAACCTGGACGTCTGGCGTCCCGGCGACACGGCCGAGACGGCGGTGGCCTGGGCGGTGGCGCTGCGCAACGCCAGCCGGCCGACGGCGCTGCTGCTGTCGCGCCAGAACCTGGCCTACGCGCCCAAGCAGGACCTCGCGGACATCGAGCGCGGCGCCTACGTGCTGGCCGACGCCGAGGATGCGCAGGCGGCCATCATCGCCACCGGCTCCGAGGTGCAGCTCGCGCTGCAGGCGCGCGACCTGCTGGCCCGGGACGGCATCGCCGTGCGCGTGGTTTCCATGCCCAGCACCACCACCTTCGACCGCCAGGACCTCGGCTACAAGCAGCAGGTGCTGCCGGCGGGCCTGCCGCGCATCGCGGTGGAGGCCGGCGTCACCGACTTCTGGTGGAAGTACGGCTGCGCGGCGGTGGTCGGCATCGACGTCTTCGGCGAATCGGCGCCCGCGGGCGTCCTGTTCAAGCACTTCGGCTTCACGCCGGAGAACGTGGCGGACACGGTGCGCGCTGCACTGCAGCGCGCCTGACCTCTTTTCATCCAGGAGTAGTGCACATGGCAATCAAGGTAGGCATCAATGGCTTCGGCCGCATCGGCCGCAACGTCCTGCGCTCGGCGGTGCAGAACTTTCCCGACATCGAGATCGTCGGCATCAACGACCTGCTGGAGCCGGACTACCTGGCGTACATGCTGCAGTACGACTCGGTGCACGGCCGCTTCAAGGGCACGGTCGCTGTCGAGGGCAACACCCTCATCGTCAACGGCAAGAAGATCCGCCTGACCGCCGAGAAGGATCCGGCGGCGCTGAAGTGGGGCGAGATCGGCGCCGACGTGGTGATCGAATCCACCGGCATCTTCCTGAGCAAGGAGGGCGCGCAGAAGCACCTGCAGGCCGGCGCCAAGAAGGTGATCATGTCGGCGCCGTCCAAGGACGACACGCCCATGTTCGTGTTCGGCGTGAACCACGACAAGTACAAGGGCGAGGACATCATCTCCAACGCCTCGTGCACCACCAACTGCCTGGCGCCGCTGGCCAAGGTGATGAACGACAAGTGGGGCATCAAGCGCGGCCTGATGACCACCGTGCACGCCGCCACCGCCACCCAGAAGACCGTCGACGGCCCGTCCAACAAGGACTGGCGCGGCGGCCGCGGCATCCTCGAGAACATCATCCCGTCCTCGACCGGCGCGGCCAAGGCGGTGGGCGTGGTGATCCCCGAGCTGAACAAGAAGCTCACCGGCATGTCGTTCCGCGTGCCGACCTCCGACGTGTCGGTGGTCGACCTGACCTGCGAGCTGGACAAGCCGGCAACCTACGCCGAGATCTGCGCCGAGATGAAGGCGCAGAGCGAAGGCGCGCTCAAGGGCGTCCTGGGCTACACGGAAGACAAGGTGGTGGCCACCGACTTCCGCGGCGAGACCTGCACCTCGGTGTTCGACGCCGACGCCGGCATCGCGCTGGACTCCACCTTCGTCAAGCTGGTGGCCTGGTACGACAACGAATGGGGCTACTCGAACAAGTGCCTGGAGATGGTGCGGGTGGTGGCGAAGTAAGCGCCCGTCGGGCAGCACCTGCCCGGCCTTGCGCCTGTCCGCAAAGGCCGGGCGCGCATCCAAACGCAAAAGCGCGCCCTGTCGGGCGCGTTTTTCTTGTGGATCATGCAGGCGGGGGATACCTTGGGAGCCGCATTGCGCGCGGGCAGCATGCCGCACAAGCCCCGCGCGAAGGAGTCACCATGCGCACCTTCGCCCCCGTTCCGTCCCGCATCCTCCTGGCCACCCTCGCAAGCCTCGCGCTCCTCGCCGGATGCGAGACCACCACCAGCGCGAACACCAGCAGCATGGGCGCCGGACCCGGCTACGATCCGAAGCTCTGCCAGGTCTTTCGCAGCTACCTCGACCGCCCGCTCGTCAACGTGATGGAGGAGTGCACGCGCCAGATGGGCGAAGCCGGCTGCCGCGCCTGCCTGATGCAGCCCTGAGCCGCGCCCGGCGGGCGCGGACCTCTCAGGTCGCCGCGGCCGGACGTTCCTCGCGGCCGTCCGGATAGCGGGCGAAGCGCTCGGGCGCGCTGCCGTGCACCGGCGCGGCGTCGGCGAAGCGCCAGCCGCCGAACTGCGTGCGGCGGTAGTCCTGCATGGCCTGCATGATCTCCGCTTGCGTGTTCATCACGAAGGGGCCGTACTGGGCGACCGGCTCGGCGATCGGCTGGCCCTGCAGCAACAGGAATTCGCACACCGCCTCACCCGCGGCGATGGCGACTTCGACCCCGGCATCGAGCGTGATCGCCACGGGTCCCTGCACGGCCTGGCCGTCGACGGTGGCCGCGCCGCCCTTGAAGAAGTAGAGCGGGCGGCGCGTGCCGGCGAGCGCCGCAGGCGGCAGCTGCAGGCCCGCCCCCGGCTCCAGCCGCAGCGTCCAGATCGCGACGTCGGCCTGCGGCTGGGCGGCCCAGGAGTCGGGCGGCGGCGGCGGCGCGGCGACGTCGCCGAAGCGCCCGGCGATGACGGCGACTTCGCTCTTGCGGCCGTTCGCATCCTCGACCACACGCCGTGGCACCTGCTCGTTCCAGAACATGGTGAAGTGCGGCTCGGCCATCTTGCTGCGGCGCGGCAGGTTCAGCCAGATCTGGAACAGCTCCAGCGGGTTGTCGTCCTCGGTCTTGAGCAGCGGGAACATCTCGGAATGCACGATGCCCTTGCCGGCCGTGACCCACTGCACGTCGCCGCCGCCGAAGCGCGCGGTCGCGCCCAGCGAATCGCTGTGGTCGATGAGCCCGCGGCGCACGATGGTGACCGTCTCGAAACCGCGGTGCGGGTGCGCGGGAAAGCCCGGCACGCTGTCGCCGTGGTACATGCTCCAGCCGTCCTTGCGGCTGAAGTCCTGGCCGATGTCACGTCCCGCCAGCGAGTCCGCCGGCCCCATCGCGCCGTTGCCGCGCGGATAGGCGTCGTCGTGGTAGGCGCAGAAGAGGAACGGGTCGGTGGTGATCCAGGGAAAGCCGAGCGGTTGCACCGCCAGCACGGGGGACGTGGACATGGAGAGCCTTTCCAAAAGAGGGAGGTGAGGGTGCCGGCCCGCAGCTTCAAGCCTTGGGGCCGGCCCTGGTGCTGACTGCGGGTCTTCCACGCGCCCCGCCAGCGCCCAACCCTCAGTGCTGGTGCCCGTGTTCGCCGTGCACGTGCCGGTGCGCGATCTCCTCGCCGCTGGCCAGGCGCACGCCCACCACCTTGAGGGTGAACTTCAGGGCCTTGCCGGCCAGCGGATGGTTGCCGTCCAGGTGGACCTCCTGGCCCTTGATCTTCATGACGTGGAACACGTGCGGCGTGCCGTCGTCGGTGCGGCCTTCGAGCTGGCCGCCGACCTTCACGCCGGGCGGGAATTCGCTCTTGGGGATGACGCGCACCAGCGCCTCGTCGCGCACGCCGAAGGCGTCCTCGGGCTGCAGGGAGAGGGTGGTCTCGTAGCCTGGCTCGCGGCCTTCCAGCGCCTCCTCGATCTTGGGCAGCGTGTTCTCGTAGCCGCCGTGGAGGTAGACCATGGGGGTCTTGCTCTCCTCGATCAGGCGGCCGTTGGCCTCGGCCACCTTGTACTTCAGGGTGACGACAGTGTCTTTGGCGATCTTCATCGGGTGGATTGTGAGGGTTGCGCGGCCGCCGTGCCGGCGCCGGGCTGGGGCAGCCAGCGGAACAGGGCCGCCGCCAGCAGCAGGAACAGGGCGATCGAGCCGAACACGGCCAGGTAGGTCTCCAGGCCCAGCAGCGGCGCGGCGTCGGCCGCCAGGCCGGTGAGCCACTGCATGAGCGCCACGCCCAGGAACATCGCCATGGTGAACACGGCCATCGCCCGGCCGGTGAGGTGCGCCGGATAGGTCGCCCGCACGTCGGCGTACTGCATGACCATGTAGCCGGAGACGAAGCCGATGACCAGCGCCATCGCCACCTCCAGCACCGGGCCGACGGGCAGCGCCATGACGGCGAACACCGCGGCACAGCCCACCGTGAAGCGCACCAGCCAGTCGCGCCGGCGGGCGTCGCCGGGGTCGATGCGGCCGAAGAAGGGCGGCGCCACGATGCCCAGCACCGACACCGCCAGCACCACGTGGCCGGTCTCCACCAGGCTGAAGCCGTAGCGGTCGATCAGCAGCGGGCCCAGCCACAGCCCGCGCATCGACAGGAAGGAGGCATAGGTGAAGAGGCCCAGCGCGATCACGCCGGCGGTGTGCGGCAGCCGGAACAGCTCGCCGTAGCCGCGCAGCGCGCGGCCGATGTCCAGGCGCTCGCCGGCCGCCGTCGGCCGGTCTTCCCGCACCAGCAGCAGGATGGCCATCCAGGCCAGCGCCGCGCAGGCGGCCAGCGTGACGAAGCCGGCGCGCCAGCCCCAGGTGGCGATGAGCCAGGCCAGCGGCGTGCCGGTGAGCAGCAGGCCGACCGAGCCGATGCCCAGGGCCGTGCCGTTGACCGCGGCGTAGCGCCCGGCGGGAAAGCGGCGCGAGATGAACACCGTGCAGGCCAGGAAGGCCGGCGCGCAGCCGATGCCGGTGAGGACCTGCCCGGTGACCAGGCCGGCGAAGCTGCCGGCCGTGGCGGTGACCAGGGCGCCGGCGATGGCCAGCGGGAACACCGCCAGCACCGTGCGGCGCGAGCCGTAGGCATCGATGCCGATGCCCATGAACAGCTGCAGGGCGCCGAAGGAAAAATGGAAGGCGCCGGCGAACAGGCCCAATTGTTGCGGGGTCAGCGCAAAGGCCTGCTGCAGCGGTTGCGCCATGATGGCGCCCACCGTGCGGAAGGCCTGGCTCAGGGCGAAGCCGCTGATCAGCACCAGCAGCATGAACCAGGGTGTGCGAAGACGGGGCGTCACGGCAAGTTCTGCACTGTAACGGTGTGCGGCCGCGGCCGCTGCGCTCGCCTGCACCGACAATCGAACAGACCATGGATTGGAAGTTTTGCGCCGCGCTCGCGGCGATCGTCTTTTTGGGTGCCTGCTCGCGCGAGGAGGCGCCGCCGCCATCCGCGCCCGCATCCGCACCCGCAGCAGCAGCTGCCACGGCGGTGCCGGTGGCGACGCTGCCCGCCTCCGCCCCCGCCACGCCCGTGGACCCGGACCTGCTCAGCGCGCAGGTCTGGCGGGTGGTGGCCTCGCCGACGGTGGCGGCCGGCTCGCTCTATGTCTTCCTGCCCGACCACACCCTGCTGGTCGCCACCCCCGGCAGCGACGTGGCCCAGGGCCGCTGGCGGCTCGACGGCGGCCGGCTGGTGATGGTGGAGGAGGCGCGCCCCTATCCGGTGGACGTGCTGGCGCTCGACGCCCGGCAGCTGCGGCTGCGCATGCACAACCCCGGTACGCCGGTGAAGATGACGCTGGAGCCGGTGGCCACCGTGGCCGAGCCGGTGCCGGAGCGCTTCCGCGCCGAATGGAACGGCCGCCGCGAGGACTGCCGCACCGGGCGCAACGTGGCGCGGCTGCGCATCGGCGGCGACACGCTGCGCTTCCACGAAAGCCGCGGCCAGGTGCTGGCGGCCGTGCTCGACCCGGCCGATGCCGATCGCCTGACGGTGGTGGCGCGGCTGACCGGCGAGGGCAGCACCCGCCTGGCCTGGCGGCGCTTTCGCATGGCGCCCAACGGCAGCACGCTGACGGACATCACGGACGAGGCGCAGCCAGGGCTGGTGCGGGTGCGGTGCCGTTGATGCGGTGGTCCGATTGGTGCGGCCAGGCGGCGCAGCGGGGAGCGCGGAGTTCCTGCCCGCCGGCAGGCCCGCCCGGCCCCCGCGCCAACTTGTTCACGCACCCGGCTGCCCCGCGTTGCCGAATTTACGGACCATTTACCGCGCCGAAGCGTTGTTCCACGTTCCGCGGGCATCATGCATTTCACGACTTCCGCCTACCCCATGCCTACCTTCCACTCATTCCGTTCCGGCCGCAGCCTGCCCTGGCTGGCTGCGCTGTGGCTGCTGCTGTCCTGCGCCTGCGTGTTCGCCCAGCAGGGCGACGTGGACGATCCGCCGGGGCGCGCGGCGAGCGTCACCTACCGCCAGGGTGGCCTGGTGTTCGCGCCGGGGGGCGAGGAAGAATGGGTCGACCTGCCGCAGAACCGCCCGCTGACGGCGGGTGACCGGCTCTGGAGCGACCAGGATGCCCGCGCCGAGCTCCACCTGGGCTCCGCCACCGTGCATCTGGACGGCCAGAGCCACCTGGGCATCACCGCGCTGGACGAGCGCGCCGCGCAGCTGGTGCTGATGCAGGGCACGGTGCAGGCGCGCGTGCGCGAGCTGGCGCCGGGGGAGAACTTCGAGATCGGCACCCCCAACCTGGCCCTGCGCGCCACCCGGCCAGGCGACTTCCGCATCGACGTCGCCGCCGATGGCAACCAGACGCGGGTGGTGGTCAACGCCGGCACGGCGACCGTGTTTGGCGAGGGCGGCCAGGCCATCCACCTCCAGGCAGGGCAGCAGGCGACCTTCGGCGGGCGCATGCTGGCGCAGCTGCAGGCCCCGGCCTTCCGCGGCGACGCCTTCGCCCAGTGGGCCGCCGGCCGCAACCGGGCGGAGGACCAGTCGGTGTCGGCGCGCCACGTGCCGCGCGGCGTGGTGGGCTATTCCCAGCTGGATGCCCACGGCACCTGGAGCGAGGATCCCGGCTACGGGGCGGTCTGGTACCCGCGCGTGGCGTCGCCCGACTGGGCGCCCTACCGCTACGGCCGCTGGGAATGGGTGCAGCCCTGGGGCTGGACCTGGATCGACGATGCGCCCTGGGGTTTCGCGCCCTTCCACTATGGCCGCTGGGCGCAGATCGGCAGTCGCTGGGCGTGGGTCCCCGGCCCCATGGCGGCGCGGCCGGTGTATGCGCCGGCGCTGGTGGTGTTCCTGGGCGGCGGCGACGCGCAGCTGGCCGGCTGGTATCCCCTGGCGCCAGGCGAGCCGTGGTATCCGACCTACCGCGCGAGCCCCGGCTACCTGGGCCACGTCAACTACGCCATCGACCTGCGCGCCTATCCGCGCCACTTCACCAACCACCGGCACCGCCAGTGGATGACCGTGGTGCGCGAGGACGACTTCCGCCACGGCCGGCGCGTGCAGGAGCGTTGGG
>JAEZKX010000400.1 GCA_023436025.1 Pseudomonadota bacterium
CGGCCGACCCGAGCGGCAGGCGCACGCAGAAGGTGCTGCCCTGGCCCGGGCCGGGGCTGGAGGCCGACACGCTGCCGCCATGTAGGGCGACCAGGCTCTGCACCAGCGACAGGCCGATGCCCAGGCCGCCTTGCGGCCGGCCGTCGGCGCTGGGAACCTGGGTGAACATCTCGAACACCTTGGAGAGCGCCTCGGGGGCCAGGCCCACGCCCGTGTCCGTCACCGACAGCACGGCTTCCTGGCCTTCGCGCGCTACCTTCAAGGCGATGCGGCCGCCGGGCGGCGTGTACTTGGCGGCGTTGTTCAGCAGGTTGCTCACCACCTGGGCGATGCGTGTCGGATCGGCATGCATCGGCAGTTCCTCGGCCGGCAGGTCGACCATCAGCTTGTGGCCCGCGGTCTCGATCAGCGAGCCACTGGTCTCCACCGCCGTCGACACCACCTCCTTTAGCTCCATGGGCTGGCGCCGCAGTTCGACCTTGCCGGTGCTGATGCGCGCGACGTCCAGCAGGTCGTCCACCAGGTGCACCATGTGCTGCACCTGGCGCTCCATCATCTGCCGGGTCTTCTCCAGAACCTCCGGCTTGCTGCCCGCCATGCGCATCAGGTGCAGGCCGTTGCTCAGGGGCGCCAGCGGATTGCGCAGTTCGTGGGCCAGCGTCGCGAGGAATTCGGTCTTGCGCTTGTTGGCCTGGGCGAGTTCGTCGGCCAGGCGGCGCAGGTCCTGCTCGGCCAGCAGGCGCTGGGTGATGTCCGAGAACAACACGGCCACCAGGTCGCTGCCCGGTCCGCCGAGCCGGTTGGCATAGACGTCGAACCAGCGGTTCATCGAGCGGGCCTCCTCGACGAAGCGGACGGCTTCGCCGCTGCGCGCCACCTTGTCGTAGATCTCCAGCCAGCGGTGGTCGATGCCAGGCAGCAGCGTGCTGACCGAACGGCCGACGGCGTCGCGCAGGCCGGTGTGCTGGCGAAACGCCTCGTTGGCTTCCTCGAAGCGGCAGTCGCGCACCTGGCCCTGGGCGTCGCGTTCGAGCTTGATGACGCAGAAGCCCTCGTCGATGGACTCGAACAGCGTGCGGTAGCGTTCTTCCTTGGCCTCCAGGCGCTGCTCGAAGTCGCGCCGCTCGCGCAGGCGCAGTTCCTCCTTGCTGCGGTACAGCTCGACGAACACGCCGACCTTGGCCTTCAGCACCTCGGTGCGCAACGGCTTGGCCAGGAAGTCGACGGCCCCCAGCGCATAGGCCGACAGCATGGCCTCGTCCGGGTCGTCACCGGCGGTGACGAACAGGATGGGGGTGAAGCGCGTGCGCGGCCGCGCCCGGATCTGGCGGGCCACCTCGAAGCCGTCCATTCCGGGCATGCGCACGTCCAGCAGCACCGCGGCGAAGTCCTGGTGTTCGAGGGCTTCCAGCGCCTGCGGGCCGGACACGGCGCGCACCAGGTTGACCCGCAGGGTCTCGAGCGCCGCTTCCAGGGCCAGCAGGTTGGCGGGCTGGTCGTCGACGATCAGGACGTTGGTGGGAATGGCGGTGTGGGGCACGTTGTCGATTCGGCCGTGGCGGCAGGGCGCAGTCTACGGCGAGTCGGCCATGCGCGGGGCCGTGCACGGCCGCTGGGGGCATTGTCCGGCGCCTCTGCCGGACGCCGCCCTGTGCGGGGTCAGGCGGTTTCCTACCGCAGAGCCTCGCGGGACGCCGCATCATGGGCGCGGGGCCGTGCTGCCCCTTGCCTTGGAATCCTTGAGCCCGGCCCCGCGCCGGGCGTTTTTTGCCGCCCTCACTGGAACCACCATGCGAATCCAAGCCCGTAACAGCATCCAGGTCGTTTGCGAGGAAGACTGCCCCGTGGTGGCCATGCTGCGGCCCCGCAGCGGCGCCGACCAGTGGGTGGTCGCCGAACGCTACGAGATCACGCCCTGGGTTCCCGCCACGGAGTACGTCGACTGCTTCGGCAATCTCTGCCAGCGCTACACCCTGCCGCGGGGCGAGAGCACGGTGCTGGTGGAGACCGAAGTCGAGGTCGCCGAGCAGATCGACGTCGACCGCAAGGCGGCGCAGATCCCGCCGGCGCAGCTGCCGGACGAAACCATGGTCTACCTGCTGCAAAGCCGGTACTGCCCCAGCGACAAGATGGAAGAGCGGGCGCGCGACATCGTGCAGGGCTGCGCGCCCGGCTATCCGCAGGCCGAGCGCATCCACGACTGGATCCGCGACCACATCGAATACCGCTACGGCGTGAGCGAATCCAGCACCTGCGCGCTGGACACCCTGCGTGACGGCGCCGGCGTCTGCCGCGATTTCGCCCATGTGGGCGTGGCCCTCAGCCGCAGCCTCAAGATGCCGGCGCGGGTGGTGGTGGGCTACCTGAACGGGCTGGACCCCATGGACATGCACGCCTGGTACGAGGTGTACCTGGGTGGCCGCTGGTTCGCCTTCGACGCCACCCAGAAGGAGCCGCGCGGCGGTCGCATCGTCGTGGCGCACGGCCGCGACATCGCCGACGTGGCCTTCTTCTCGAACTACGGGCCGATGGAGATCGGCAAGATGGAAGTGAGCGTGAAGGCGCTCTGAGCGCCTGCGCCTGCCACCAGCCCGGGGGGCTGCCGCTGGACGCCAGCTTCGCACGACGCGACGGTGGCGCGGGGCAGAAAAAAAGGGCCGGTAAACCGGCCCCACTCCCTGGAAAAACCCGATCGACCCGATTACTTCTTCTCGGCGACCTTGTCGTCGTCGCGGTCCTGCGCCGGGGTCACGTCGATCTTCGGCACCGTGATGGTTTCCTTCTTGGCGTTCACGTCGATGTCGGGCACGGTGACCTGCTTCTCGGTCGTGGTCACGTCCACCTTGGGCGCATCCACGTCGTACTTCGGCAGCGTCACATCGCCTTCCTTGGTCTTGGAGACCTCGTACTTCGGCAGGTCGATGTTCCCCGACTGGGTCTTCTCGACGTCGCAGCCGACCAGGGCCAGCGAGGCGGCGGAGACGAGACCGGCGATCACGAAAGAGGCTTTACGCATACTGAGACTCCCTGTTGGTTGATGCAGGGAAGTATGGGCAAGCCGCGCAAGCGCGGCTGTAAGGACGGGGCGGCAGGCGACGTCGGACGGGCGCCCCCCGCGCTGCTGGTGAAATGCCGTAGAGGCGGAACTCTGGGTCAGGCGCCGATTCCGTGGTGCCGCAGCACCTGGCTCAGGCGCGCATGCACCTCGGCCGGGTCCGCCGGCTTGACCAGGTGCGCGGCGAAACCCGCTTCGGCCGAGCGCTTGCGGTCCTGCTCGCGCCCGTAGCCGCTGAGCGCGAGCACCGGCAGGTCCTTCGACAGCGCGCGGCCGACGTCGATGCCGCTGCCGTCGGGAAGGCCCAGGTCGGTCAGGACGGCGTCGAACCGGCTGGCGCGTGCCAGCCGCAGCGCATCGGCGCAGGTGCCGGCATGCTCCACCACGTAGCCGTATTCCTCCAGGCACATGCCCAGGGCCAGGGCGGCGTCCTCGTTGTCTTCCACCAGCAGGATGCGCTTGCGGTCGCTGGCCGGGGCTTGCGCCGGCGCCGGCTCCGGCGTGGCGGCGTCCCGGGCCGCCAGCGGCAGCGCGATGGTGAAGGTGCAGCCGCGGTCGCGGCCCTCGCTGGCGGCCTCGATGCGTCCGCCGTGCTGCACCATCAGGCCGTGGGCGATGGCCAGGCCCAGGCCCAGGCCGCCGTAGCTGCGCGAGACCTCGGCATCGGCCTGCTCGAAGGGATGGAAGATGCGCGGCAGCGCTTCCGGCGCGATGCCGATGCCGCTGTCGCGGCAGGCCAGGGTGAACCAGCCCCCGGCGCTGGAACTGCGCAGCGACAGCATGCCGCCGGCCGGCGTGAACTTGACCGCATTGCGCACCACGTTCCACAGCACCTGCTGCATGCGCGCCTGGTCCGCGTCCACGCAGGAGTCGGCGGCATCCAGCGCCAGTTCGACGCGCACGCGCTTGGCCTCGAGCGGCTCGGCCACCATGGCCAGGACCGCAGTGGCGATCTGGTGCATGTCGACGCGCTCGCGCTGCAGGTGGACCTTGCCCGAGCTGATGGCGGTGAGGTCCAGCAGGTCGTCGATCAGGCGCGCCTCCAGGGCCACGTTGCGCCGGATCATCGGCAGCAGGTCGCGGTGGCGCTCGTCGACCCGTGCCGCCCGCTCCAGGAGGTGGACCGCGGTGGTGATGGGCGCCAGCGGTGTGCGCAGCTCGTGCGACAGCACCGCCAGGAACCGGTCCTTGGCCTGGTTGGCGCGGTCGGCCTCCTCCTTCGCGGCGCGCAAGGCCTCGGCGGCGAGGTGGTCGTCGGTGGCGTCGTGCACCAGCTTGCAGTAGCCGGAGATGGCGCCGTCATCGTCGGTCATCGCGGTCAGCACGCCTTCGGCCCACAGCCGGCGGCCGTCGCGCGCCACCAGCCAGCGGTTGTCGCTGGCCTTGCCGTGGTCGCGGGCGTCGCGCATCTCCGCCTGCAGCGCCGCTTCGGCACCGGACTCGGCCGGGAACAGCAGGGCGGCGGACCGGCCGACGACCTCTTCGGCCTGCCAGCCGAAGATGCCGGCGGCGGCGCGGTTCCAGAACTGGATGCGGCCCTGGTCGTCGAGCAGCACCACGGCGTAGTCGCGCAGGCCGTCGACCACCTTGGCAAAGGTCATGTCGGCATGGCGCAGTTGACGCTCGGCCAGGGCGCGGGCCTGGCGCTCGTCGACTTCGCGCAGCGCGCGCCGCAACACCGGCCGCAGGCGCGCGAGCCGCGCCTTGCTGACGTAGTCGGTGGCGCCGCGCTTGAGCAGCTCGACCGCGTTGTCCTCGCCGATGACGCCCGAGACGAAGATGAAGGGCACTTCCGGCGCGATGCGGTTGCGGTGCTCCAGCAGGTCGGCGCCGGTGAAGCCAGGCAGCTCGTAGTCGGACAGCACCAGGTCCCAGCCGCCGGCGCGCAACTGCTCGGCGAACGCGGCCTCCTCGCGCAGCACCTCCAGCCGGGCGTTGGGGTAGGACTTCAACAGCTCGGCTTGCAGCAGCTCGACGTCGAAGCGCGAGTCCTCGACCAGCAGGGTGCGCAGCAGGCGGTCGTCAGTGCCGCCTTCCTCAGTCATGCCGGCGCCTTGCGCTGCGCAGCGAGCCGGGCGGCGGTTCGTTGAGCACCGCCCAGAAGATGCCGAGGTCGGCGATGGCCTCGACGAACTGCTTGAACTCCACCGGCTTGACCACGTAGGCGTTGACGCCCAGCTGGTAGCTGCGCAACACGTCGGTTTCCTCGTGCGAGGAGGTGAGCATCACCACCGGGATGCTGCGCAGGTGCTCGGTGCTGCGCACCGTCTGCAGCACCTCCAGGCCGTTCACCTTGGGCAGCTTCAGGTCCAGCAGCACCACCGCCGGGTTGCCTTCGGCGCGCTCGCTGTGTTCCCCCTGGCGCAGCAGGTAGTCGAGGGCGGCCTCGCCGTCGCGCACCACGATCACCTCGTTGGCGAGCTGGCTGCGTTCGAGCGCCACCAGGGTCAGTTCAAGGTCGCGGGGATCGTCCTCGACCAGCAGGATGGGTTTGAGCATCAGGGCTCCTCGGTGCGCTTGTTGTTGTCGGGGGCGGCGGGCTGGGGCGGCAGCACGAAGCCGAAGGTGGCGCCGCGGTCGGGTTCGCCGCGCGCCCAGACGGCACCGCCGTGGCGTTCGACGATCCGCTTGACGTTGGCCAGGCCGATGCCGGTGCCGTCGAAATCCTCGGTGCGGTGCAGCCGCTGGAACACGCCGAACAGCTTGCCGACGTACTTCATGTGGAAGCCGACGCCGTTGTCGGTGATCTCGAGGCCGGTGCCCTGCGCCGTGGTGACCGCCTCGATGCGGATGCGCGCCGGATCTCGTCCGCGCGTGTACTTGACGGCATTGCCCAGCAGGTTGCGCACCGCCACCTGCAGCAGCAGCGGGTCGGCCCACAGGCGCGGCAGCGCGCCACGCACCTCCCACTCGATGCGGCGCCCGCGTTCCTGCTGGCGGACCTCCTGCACCAGGTCGTCGACGAGCAAGGCGGTGTCCACGCTGGAGGGCCGCAGGCCGGAGCGGCCCATGCGCGAGAAGTCCAGCAGCGCGTCCACCAGCTGGCCGGCATACGAGGCCGCGTCCTTCACGTGCTGCAGGTAGCGGTGGGCGCGGTCGTCCAGCCGCTCGGCGTTGTCCTCCATCACCAGGTCGACGTAGCCGGCGATGTGCCGCATGGGCGCGCGCAGGTCGTGCGAGACGGTGTAGCTGAAGGCCTCGAGCTCCTTGTTGACGCGGCCCAGTTCGATGGCGTGGCCTGCCATCTCCTCGGCGCGCCGCAGCACCAGGGCGATGAGCGCCTGGCGCAGCTCCGTGACGGCGGCGCGCTCGGCCGGCTGCCAGGGGGCCGAGCGGCCGCGCACGCGCTCCTGCCAGCTCTCGAAGCTCTTGCGCGGATGGATGCGGCCGCTGCCGGGCAGGGTCTTGCGCGGATCGCCGGCCCAGCGGATGGTCTGCACCAGCTCGGGCCGGAACCACAGCACCACATGGCGGTGCACCTGCGAAATGGAGATCGCCAGCACCCCGGCGCAGGCGGGCAGCAGGCCCTCGCCGGCAGGATAGACCTCCGGCAGGCGGTCGGTGCAGAAGCAGTCCTCGCCACGCCCGGCGATCCAGTGCGCCAGCGCGCGCACGGCCTCGGGCGGCGGGGTCTCGCCCGCCGTCCAGCAGCTGTCGTTGAGGACGACCGCCGCGCCGGTAGCGCCGGCCAGCGCCGGCAAGCCCAGTGCGGGATCGACGAGGCGCTGCAACGTGCCATCGGTCTCGGCCATCATGGCCACCATCGTCAGCACCCGCTGGTGCAGCGCGAGGCGCTGCGCCACCTCGGTGTTGTCCTCCATGGCCTGCACCTGCAGCGACAGCAGCCGGCCCAGGTGCTCGCAGGCGACCCGGGTCTGGAACGGGGGGTAGCGCGGCGCATGGTCGTGGCAGGAGATCAGGCCCCACAGCTTGCCGCGCGAGACGATGGAAACGGACATCGACGCCGCCGTGCCCATGTTGCGCATGTATTCGAGGTGCACCGGCGACACGCTGCGCAGCGCCGCCAAGCTGAGGTCCAGGCCGCTCGGGTCGGGCGCGCCCGCCGCCGGCACCAATGGAACCGGGTCGTAGTGGGCGTCGGGGATCAGCCGGATGTGGTTGACGCAGTACAGCGCGCGGGCCTGCGCCGGCACGTCGGTGGCCGGGAAGCGGTGGCCGGCGTACGACTGGTAGCCCGGGTCGATGCACTCGGCCAGCACCTCGCCGTGGTCGTCCGGGTCGAAGCGGTAGACGAGGCAGCGGCCAAAGCCGGTCAGGCGCTTCATCTCGCGGGCCACGCGCTGGCACAGCAGCTCGATGGTCTCGGCCTGCTGCAGCAGCGGCAGGGCCTCGCGTGCCACGGTGTAGATGGGCGCATGCAGGCCGCCGCCGGGGCCGGCCGGTTCAAATTCGACGAGCACCTGGTCGCCCTGCCGGTGGGCCGAGGCGTCGTGGGTGCGGCCTTGCAGCGGCACCGTGCCCAGCCATGCCGGCCCGGTGCCCGCAAGCAGCCGGTTGCTGTCGACCGGGAGGATGCCGGCGGCGGCGCGCGCGTCCTCCTCGCTGGCCCAGTTGGCGCTGTAGGCCGCCAGGCGGCCGTCGGTGGCCGACAGCACCACCATCCGCCCGTGCGGCTGGATCGCGCCGGGCACGCGAATGGGTTCGGTGGCGCACTGCGCCAGGTCAGGCAAGGGCAGGGCGCTCATGCAGTTGGCTTTCCAGCAGCGCCGTCAGCGCGTCAAAGGTCCGGCAGGCGCCGTCGCAGGCGGCCTGGACACGCTCCGATCCGGCCAGCTGCTCCTCCAGGCGTTCACGGAACTCGCGCCACATGGCGCCGGTGGCCTCGCCCCAGCCGTGGAAGTAGGCGGCCCCGCGCCGCGCGTCGAGGCCGCCGTGGGCCAGGGAACGGGTGATCACCTGACCGCCCAGGGCCGAACCCTCCATCACGTAGAGCGAGCCCCAGGCCGCAGCCGCGTTCGCCAGACGCGGCACCGGCGCCTCGTAGCGCGCCGGCGGCAGGCCCAGTGCGCGCAGGTCCTGGCGCAGGAAGGCGTGGCGCGATCGTTGGCGCAGCCAGGGCAGGCAGGCTTCGGGGAGGGCCGCGGCGACGGCGCGCTCCCAGGGGCCGACGAAGGCGTCGAAGGCCTGCAGGATGCGCCCGTAGCGTGCGGGCTCCCCCAGGCGTCGCAGGTCCATCAACCGGTCGATGCGGTCGTGGCGCGCCCTGGTGGCGTGGCGCAGCGCGGCCAGCGCGGCGGAGGGGGACGAGGCGGCAATCGGGCTCAAGGAATGCAGTCGGAGGCCGCGAACACGGCGATGGCGGGAGATGGTGCCATGCTGTCATCACCGGGCCCGCGCGGGTGTAGGACAACATCCACCGTCGTGCTGGACATGTGCATGCCACGCACATCTACCGGAGCCTGCGGCCCCTCAGAGCGGCTTGCCGTCGTCCGGCAGGCGCGGATCGGCCATGCGGGCGTCCAGGCCGCGCCGGGTCTCCATCTGCTGCAGGATCTGGAGCGCGCTTGCCGCGCCCTCGCCGCTGTGGCTTTCGGACCACGCCGGCTTGGCCTCGGGCTTCGCCCGCAGGATCTTGGTGCCCGGACGGCGGGGTCGTTTCACGGCGATGGTTCCTGTCGATGCCAGGCCAGTGTGACGGCTGGGATAGTCGGCCTTGTCGGAGCCGCAGCGTGGCGCAGGTAGGACAATGTCGCAAGGTCCGCAACGCAAACGGAGGCCCGATGATCGACGACCCGCACCCCGCGGCGCAGGAACTGTTCCATTCGGGCGCCGTGCGTGCCCTGCGCGCCGACCTGGCGCTGGCCCTGCGCGCCGCCGCGCACCACGGCCTCGGCGAAGGCGTGTGCAACCATTTCAGCGTCGCCGTGCCCGAGCGGCCCGACTGGTTCCTGCTCAATCCGCGCGGCCTGCACTGGAGCGAGGTGCAGGCCCACGACATCGTGCTGGTCGACGCCCAGGGCGCCCGCCTGGCCGGCACGCACGCGGTGGAGCCCACCGCGATGTTCATCCATGCCGCCGTCCACCGCATCGCCGAAAAGGCCTGCGTGATGCACACCCACATGCCCTACGCCACGGCGCTGACCCTGACCGACCTGCGGGCACTGGACACCACGCTGTCGCAGAACGCCATGCGCTTCCATGGGCGGGTGGCGGTGGATGCCGCCTACAACGGCCTGGCGCTCGATGCGTCGGAGGGTGAGCGCATCGCCCGCGCGATGGGCGGCGCGGACGTGGTCTTCCTCGGCAACCATGGCGTGGTGGTGTGCGGCGAGCGGGTCGACCATGCCTTCGACGACCTCTACTACCTGGAGCGCGCCTGCATGGCGCAGGTGATCGCGCATTCGACCGGGCGGCCGCTGCAGCCGGTGGCACCGGAACTGGCCGCGCGCGTGGCGGCGCAGACGCTGGGCGAGCGCCTGCAGTCGGAGCTGTTCTTCGCCAGCCTGCGGCGGATGGTGCGCTAGCGCCGCGCCGCGCTCACTGCACGTTCGACGGCGCGGCGGCAGGCGCGGCCGCCACCGGCTCGCTGGTGGCCGGGCTCCAGCCCTGGCCCGGCACGAAGCGGGCGGTCTGGACTTCCTGCGCATTGAAGCCGCTCGGCCACTCGGCCACCACGTTGCCGTCGTCGTCCATCTCCAGGGTCAGGGAGCCCGCCTTGTCGCCGGGCGGCCGCGGCAGCGCCCCGGGCAGCACGTCGGGCGTCGACCAGTGGCCGGACTCGTAGCGGCTGAAGCGCAGGCTCTGGATGTTGCCTACCGTGTGGCGCCAGACGGCCACCGCGCTGCCCCGGCCGTTGGTGGCCAGTTGCGCATCGCCGGCCTCGCCGAAGATCTCCTCCAGCGGCTGCGGCGGGCTCCAGGCGCCGTCGGCGTAGCGCGCGGCGACCACGTGGTCGTCCTGCACCCACAGCGCCAGGACGGCATCGTCGGCTGCGCGCACCATGCGCGGCTTGACGCCCAGGGGCGTCTTGGGCTCGGGCACCGGCTTGCCCGCGGCGTCGGTGACCACGCCCGGCGGCGTGCGCGGCTTGCCGAAGCCGCCCAGGATCGAGGTGTGGCGGCCGTCGCCGGAAGGCGCATCGTTGCAGCCCGCCAGCATGGCGGCGGCCAGGAGGACGAGGACGCCCACGTACTTCATGCGTCGTTCTCCGGGGGAATTCAGGCGCTCTTGCGGCGGCCGCCCGCCGGCTTGACGCTGGCCCGCGCCGTGCCGCCGGTCTTGCGCGCGGCGGCCTTCTTCAGCGGGGCGGCCTCGTCGTTGGCCGCTGCGTCGGCGCGCTTGGCGGCGGTCTTGCGCGCCGGCGCCGCCGCGGGTGCATTGCCCTTGAGGCTGCGGCGCAGCAGCTCGGTGAGGTCGATGATCTCGGCCGAGCCGCCTTCCACTTCCTCGCCGGGCAGGGGCGTGACGGCATGCAGGCCGCCTTCCTTGCGCTTGCGTTCGACCAGCTCCATCAGCTTCTCGCGGAACTCGTCGTGGAACAGGTCGGGTTGCCAGTCGCCGGCCATGGCGCCGACCAGCTGCTCGGCCATCTTCAGTTCGGCGGCGCTGACCTTGACGTCCTCGGCCGGCCAGGCCAGCCCGGCGACGTCGCGCACCTCGTCCTCCCAGCGCAGCAGGTTCAGCACCAGGCCGCGGCCGCTGGGAAACAGGGCCGCCAGGTGCTGCTTGGTGGAGACCACCACGCGGGCGATGCCAACCTTGCCGGTGCGCTCCAGCGCCTCGCGCAGCAGCGCATACGGCTTCTGTCCGCCCTTGCCGCCCGGGCTGACGTAGTAGGGCTTGTTGAAGAACACGGTGGGAATCTGCGCGCGGTCGACGAAGGCCTCGATCTCGATGGTCTGGGTCGACTTGGGCAGCGCGGTCTTGATCTCGTCCGGGGTCAGCACGACGTACTGGTCCTTCTCGACCTCGTAGCCCTTGACGATTGCCTCGCGCGCCATCGCTTCGCCGGTGGCCTTGTTGACCTGGCGGTTGCCCACCGGACTCATGGTCTGCTTGTCCAGCAGGTTGAACTTCATCCGGTTCTCGGCGGTGGCCGAGTGCAGCGTGACGGGGATGTGCACCAGCCCGAAGCTGATGGCCCCCTTCCAGAGGGTGCGGGAACTGGTGGGTGCGGGCATGGGATGCTCCTTGGCAGCCCATGCACGTTAGGCAGGCCGCGGCGTCCTCGTTGTAGGACGCCGCAGGCAGCCTGTGCGGGGGTCAGCCGCCCTTGTGGGCGCGCTTGCCCGGGTTCTTCTTGCTGCGCGTGGCGACGCCGCGCTCGAGGCTGATGCGCTGGCCCTTGCCTTCGCGCGTGGTGCGGAAGCCTTCCGCGGTCTTGGCGGCGGGAGTGCGCTTGCGGTCTGCTTCGGTGACGATCTTGTTGCCCATGGTTTCCGTATGGTCGTGGTTGCGAAAGCTACGGACAATACACCAAGCCGCCCTGCTGGCTGCACAGCCCGGCCGGACCGGCCATTCCCGGCCCCAGGTGACGCAGGGTCTGGCCGTCGTTGGCCCAGCAGCCGCTGGCGTCGCAATAGGCCGGTACCGCGGGGCGCGGGACCGCCACGGGCGGGGTCGGAAGGAGCGCTTGCGGGCCCGGCGCGGCCGCTGGCGCAGGAGGCGTGATGG
>JAEZKX010000065.1 GCA_023436025.1 Pseudomonadota bacterium
GATGTTCTTGCCGCCCGCGGTGATGATGATGTCCTTCATGCGGTCGGTGATCTTGAGGTAGCCTTCGTTGTCGAGGTAGCCGACGTCGCCGGTGTGCAGCCAGCCGTCGCGCAGCGTCTCGGCCGTCTTCTCCGGCTGGTTCAGGTAGCCCATGAACACGTTGGGGCCGCGCACCAGGATCTCGCCGGTGCGCTCGTCGACCTTCACTTCGTTGAAGCTGGCGGCCGGGCCGATGGAGCCGGGCTTGATGCGGTCGGCGGGGATGCCGGTGGAGGCGCCGCAGGTCTCGGTCATGCCCCACACCTCCAGCATGGGAACACCCAGGGCCAGGTACCACTTCACCAGCTCCGGCGAGATGGGGGCCGCGCCCGTGACCAGGAAGCGCGCCCGGTCGATGCCGATCAGCTTGCGCACATTGGACAGCGCCAGCCAGTTGGCGAGCGTGAACTTGGCCTTGAGCAGCCCGTCGACCGGGCGGCCCGCCAGCACGCGGTCGGCGATCTCGGCGCCCACGCCGATGGCCCAGGCGTAGGTCGCCTGCTGCAGCCTGCTGGCTTCCTTCAGGCCGATCATCACGCCGGAGTAGAACTTCTCCCACACGCGCGGCACGGCGGTAAACACCGTCGGTGCGATCTCGCGCACGTTCTCCGGCACCGTCTCGGGGTTCTCCACGAAGTTCAGCCTGGCGCCGGTGTAGAGCGAGAAGTACTCGCCGCCCAGCCGCTCGGCGATGTGGCACAGCGGAAGGAAGCACATGCACTCGTCGTCGGCATGGCGCGCGATCAGCGTGTTGTAGCCGCGCACGGTGTAGACCAGGCCGTGGTGCGAGTGCATCGCGCCCTTGGGCTTGCCGGTGGTGCCGGAGGTGTAGACCAGGATCGCCAGGTCGCCCGGCTGCACCGCCGCCACCCGCTGCTGCACGGCCTCGGGGTGCTGCGCGTTGTAGTCGCGTCCCAGGCGGCGCAGTTCGTCCAGGCTGATGACGCCGGGGTCGTCGAGATCGCGCAGGCCCTCCATGTCGAAGACGACGATCTTCTTCAGGCGCGGCAGCCGGGGCCGCACCTCCAGCGCCTTGTCCAGCTGCTCGTCGTCCTCGACGAACAGGATGGTGGTGGCCGAGTCCTCGCACAGGTAGTGCACCTGCGTGGCGGCGTCGGTGGGGTAGATGCCGTTGGCGACACCGCCGCAGGACAGCACGGCCAGGTCGGCCAGCACCCATTCGATGACGGTGTTGGAGAGGATGGAGGCGGTCTCGCCCGGCGCGAAGCCCAGGGCGAGCAGGCCGCCGGCGATCTCGCGCACGGCTTCGCCGGTGCGGTTCCAGCTCCAGCTGCGCCAGATGCCCAGCTTCTTCTGCCGCAGCCAGACAGTGTCGCCGCGCTGCGCCACGCCGTTCCAGAACATCGCCGGGATGGTGTCGCCCTCGAGGACGATGCGCGTTTCCGGCCGGATGTGCGAGAGGTTCCAGAGATTCGCCATGCCCTACCTCCAGTTCTTCTTCTTCTTCCACCGGCGCTCGCCGCGCACGCCGGCCTCCTTCATGCCCAGGTAGAACTCCTTGATGTCTTCCTTCTCGCGCAGGCGGGCGCAGGTGTCTTCCATGACGATGCGCCCGTTCTCCAGCACGTAGCCGTAGTCCGCGGCATTGAGCGCCATGTTGGCGTTCTGCTCCACCAGCAGGATGGTGGTGCCGCGCTCGCGGTTGATGCGCACCACGATCTCGAAGATCTCCTTGGTGAGCTTGGGCGACAGGCCCAGGCTCGGCTCGTCCAGCAGGATCAGGTCGGGCGCGGCCATGATGGCGCGCGAGATCGCCAGCATCTGCTGCTGCCCGCCGGAGAGCAGGCCGGCGTCCTGCGCGGCGCGCTCGCGCAGGATGGGAAAGTAGGCGTAGACCGCCTCCATGTCCCGCGCCACGCCGTCGCGGTCGCGCCGGGTGTAGGCGCCCATCATCAGGTTGTCGCGCACCGACAGCAGCGGGAACACCTCGCGGCCCTCGGGCACGTGCGACAGGCCCAGCTGCACGATGTGGGCCGGGTCGCGCGCGGTGATGTTGTCGCCCTTGAATTCCACGCTGCCCTTGCGCGGGTCGATGATGCCGCTGATGGTCTTGAGGATGGTCGACTTGCCGGCGCCGTTGGAGCCCAGCACGGTGGCGATCTCGCCGCGCCGCACCTGCAGGCTGACGCCGCGTATGGCCTTGATGGGGCCGTAGGAGCTCTCGACGTTGAGCAGCTTCAGCACGGGCTGTTCGGTGGCGGCGTTCATGGCTGCTGCTCCCGGGCGGCCAGCGGCGAGGCGGCGTCGCGGCGCAGGCTGGAGACGTCGTCCACCGTGCCCAGGTAGGCCTCGACCACGCCCGGATGCGACTGCACCTCGCGCGGCGAACCCATGGCCAGCACCTCGCCCTGGTTCATGGCCAGCACGCGGTCGCTCACCTTGGACACCAGGGTCATGTCGTGCTCCACCATCAGCACGGTGATGCCCAGCTCGTGCTGGATGTCCTGGATCCAGAAGGCCATGTCCTCGGTCTCTTCCACGTTGAGGCCGGAGGAGGGCTCGTCCAGCAGCAGCAGCTTGGGTTCGGTGCACAGCGCGCGCGCCAGCTCCACCACCTTGCGCACGCCGTAGGGCAGGCCCGCGACCATGGAGTCGCGGTAGTGCTGCAGGTCGAGCAGTTCGATCACCTGCTCCACCTTCTCGCGCGCCTGGATCTCGGCGGCGCGCACCTTCTTCGTGAAGAGCATCTCGCTGAACAGGCCGCTGCGGTGGTGCGTGTGGCGGCCGATCAGCAGGTTGTGCAGCACCGAGGCATGCTCGAACAGCTCGATGTTCTGGAAGGTGCGCGCGATGCCCAGGCCGGCGATGCGGTACGGCGGTTGGTCGGTCAGGCGCTTGCCCTCGAAGTCGATCGAGCCCTGCGTGGGCTGGTAGATGCGGCTGATCAGGTTGAACACCGTCGTCTTGCCGGCGCCGTTGGGGCCGATCAGCGTGAAGACTTCGCCGCGGCGCACGTCGAAGCTGACGTTGTTGACGGCCAGCACGCCGCCGAAGCGGACGCTCAGGTTGCGGGCGGAAAGCAGGACGTCGGTCATTTGAGGCGGTCCGACTTCTGGAAGGACTTCTGCCGCTTGAACAGGCCCTTGCGGTAGAACGGGAACAGCTGCAGGTAGGTGCGGATCTTGAGCCAGCGGCCGTACAGGCCCATGGGCTCGAACATCACGAAGGCGATCAGCACCGCGCCGTAGACCACCGCCTTCAGGCCGGGGGCCTGGCCGATGGCGTCGGGCAGGAAGTCCTTCACCGCGGCGATCGCCTGCGGCAGGCCGATCAGGAAGATCGCGCCGAGGAAGGCGCCGTGGATGGAGCCGAGGCCGCCGATCACCACCATCAGCAGCAGGTCGATGGACTGGATGATGTTGAACTGGTCGGGCGACAGGAAGCGGATGGCGTGGGCGTAGAGCGCGCCGCCGATGCCGGCCAGCGCCGCGGAGAGTGCGAAGCTCAGGGTCTTGTAGCGCGCCAGGTGGATGCCCATGCTCTGCGCCGAGATCTCGGAATCGCGGATGGCCACGAAGGCGCGCCCGGTCGGCGAGCGCAGCAGGTTGAGGCAGGCCAGCGTGCACAGCACCGCCACCACCAGGCACACGAAGTAGAAGGCGGTGCCGCTGTCGGCGGTCCAGCCGAACATCTTGACGGGACCGACGGTCTTGCCGGAGTTGCCGCCGGTGACGCTCTCCCAGCGGGCGAACACCTCCTCGACGATGAAGCCGAAGGCGAGCGTGGCGATGCCCAGGTAGATGCCCTTGACCCGCAGCGCCGGCAGGCCCACCAGGACGCCCACCGCGGCGGCCAGCACCGCGCCCGCCGCCAGCGCCAGGGGGAAGGGCCAGCCCATGCCGGTGAGCACCGCCTGCGCGTAGGCGCCGACGCCGAAGAAGGCGGCGTGGCCGATGGAGAACAGGCCCGTGAACCCGGCCAGCAGCATGAGGCCCAGGCCCACCACGCCGTAGATCAGGATGAAGGTGAGCTGCGCCAGCAGGTATTCGGGCAGCAGCCAGGGCGCGGCGAGCAGCAGCACGCCCAGCAGGCCGTACCAGAAGCGCTGGCCGTTGTGCTTGACCAGCTGGATGTCCTGGCCATAGTCGGTCTTGAAGAGGAAGCGCATGCGGCCGGTCAGACTTTCTTGCGAAGCTTTTCGCCGAACAGCCCGTTGGGCATGACGGCCAGCATCACCAGCACCACGACGTAGGCGGCGACGTCCTTGAAGCCCTCGGGCAGGTAGAAGCCCGAAAGCGATTCGACGATGCCGATGATCAGCCCGCCGACGATGGCGCCGGGCAGGCTGCCGAAGCCTCCCACCACGGCGGCCGGAAAGGCCTTGAGGCCGATGAAGCCCATGTTGGCATGCACGAAGGTGATGGGCGCCAGCAGCAGGCCGGCGATGGCGGCCACCGAGGCGGCCAGGCCCCACACCAGGGTGTTGAGGCGCTTGACCGGGATGCCCATGTAGTAGGCGGCCAGCTGGTTCTGCGAAGCCGCCTGCATGGCGATGCCGATCTTGCTGTAGCGGAACAGGGCGAACAGCAGGGCGCACAGCACCGCGGTGGCGCCGATCACCACCATTTGTTCGACGTTGAGCACCAGCCCCCCGAGGTTCCAGACCTGGTCCTTGTAGGGCACGGGCAGGGTGTGGGTCTCGGTGCCGATGCCGGGGATCATGGTGATGAGGCCGCGCGCCACGTAGCCGATGCCGATGGTGAGCATCACGATGGAAAAGGCCGGCTGCCCCAGGATGGGGCGGATGACCACGCGTTCGAGCAGCAGCCCGAACACCGCCATCGCCGCGATGGCGCTCAGGATGGCCACCCAGAAGGGGAAGCCCAACATGGTCATCGCGGCCAGGCCGAAGAAGGCGCCGACCATCATCAGCTCGCCCTGCGCGAAGCTGACCGTTTCGGTCGCCTTGTAGATCAGGACGAAGCCGAGGGCGATCAAGCCGTAGATGCATCCTTGCGCGATGCCGCTGATCACCAGCTGGAGAAGTTGCACCGGAGTCCCTTGTTTCTCGTTCGTCTGGCGCAGGGTTATAGCCGCGGCAGGGCGGCCGACGTCACGGGGGTTGCCCTAGAACTGTCGCCTAGTGGACGGCGCCGGGCTTGCGCTTTAATGCCCGCATGGAAACCGCTGTCAGCCTCCGTACAGAAAAAATGGGCCCGGTGACGGTCGTCACCCTGGACCGGCCCGGCGTGCGCAATGCGGTCGATGCCGCCACGGCGCGCGCGCTGCATGGCGCCTTCCTCGCCTTCGAGGCCGATGACCAGGCGCGGGTGGCGGTCTTCCATGGCGCCCATGGCCATTTCTGCGCCGGCTGGGACCTGCAGGCCGGGGCCGCGCTGGCGCAGCGGCCCGAGGACGTGCTGGCGGGGCTGGACTACGCGCCCGGCGACGCCGCGCCGCTGGGGCCGATGGGCCCGTCGCGGCTGCTGCTGTCCAAGCCGGTGATCGCCGCCGTGAGCGGAGCCGCCGTGGCCGGCGGCATGGAGCTGGCGCTGTGGTGCGACCTGCGGGTGATGGAGGAGGATGCGTACTTCGGCATCTATTGCCGCCGCTTCGGCGTGCCGCTGATCGACGGCGGCACGGTGAGACTGCCGCGCCTGGTGGGCCTGGGCCGCGCACTCGACCTGATCCTGACCGGGCGCAAGGTGGAGGCGGCCGAGGCGCTGGCCATGGGCCTGGCCAACCGCGTCGTGCCCGCCGGCGGCGCGCGCGAGGCGGCGATCGCACTGGCGCAGCAGCTGGCGGGCTTTCCGCAGGCAACGATGCTGGCGGACCGGATGAATGCCTATGCACAGTGGGGCAAGCCGCTGCCGCAGGCGCTGCACGGCGAGTGGGAGCGCGGCAAGGCGCGGATTCCGCAGGCGCTGGAGGGCGCCGTGCGCTTCGCTGCCGGCGCCGGTCGCCACGGCAGCCTGGAGTAAGGTCTTGGCGCAGCGAGCGGCCTCAGGC
>JAEZKX010000145.1 GCA_023436025.1 Pseudomonadota bacterium
CGGAAGGACAGGGGTACGGCGTTGGCGGCGCCGGGCGCGACGTCGGCCACGCGGCGCGTGCCCTTGGCCGTTCCATCGCTGCGCCAGGGCTCGACGCCGCTGGCGCCATCGGTGGCCGAAAACCAGAGCACCCCGTCCACCACTGCGAAGCGCGCTGGCGCGCCGCTGGTCGGGCCCGGGGCGAGGTCGCGCACCAGGCGCGTACCGGCCGCCGTGCCGTCGCTGCGCCACAGCTCCGCGCCCATGGCGCCATCGGTGGCCGAAAAATAGACCGCGCCGCCCAGTGCGGCGAGCGGGCTGGAGACCGAGCCGCCCGGACCTGCGTGGATGTCCTTCACCAGCCGTGTGCCGGCTTCCGTGCCGTCGGTCCTCCACAGCTCGATGCCATGGCGGCCGTCCTCGGCGGCGAAGAACACGGTGCCGTCGACGGCGGTGAAGTGCGCCGGCCGCGCGGAACCCTCGCCGGGGCGGATGTCCTTGACCATGCGCGTGCCGGCCTCGGTGCCGTCGCTCTTCCACAGCTCGATGCCGTGGCGGCCGTCGCTGGCGGCGAAGTAGACGCGGTCGCCCACGGCGGTCAGATCCTCGATGCCGGAATCGGTGGGGCCGGGCCGCACGTCCTTCACGATGCGCGTGGTCTCGGGCGTGCCTTCGGTCACCCAGAGCTCGTGGCCATGCTCGCGCGTGGTCGCCGTGAAGAACAGGCGCTTGCCGGCCGGCCTGAGCTGGCGTAGCACCGCGCCCGGCCCGAAGGACGAGGCGCGCACCGGCGCCGCCGCGCCGTCCGTGCGCCACAGCTGGAAGCCCCCGCCGTCGTTGGCGACGAAGTACAGCGTGTCGCCGGCCACCGTCAGTTCGGCCGGCAGCGCGTCCGCTGCGCCGGCCCGCAGGTCCGCCACCAGGGTAGTGCCGCCGGCCGTCCCGTCGGTGCGCCACAGCTCCAGGCCGCGGCTGCCGTCGGTGGCGGTGAAGTAGACCTGGCCCCGAAACGGCGTCAGCCAGGCGGGAAAGGACGAGCGGAAGCCGGGGTGCAGGTCCTTCAGCAGGCGGGTGCCGGCCGCGGTGCCGTCGGTGACCCAGAGCTCCTGGCCGCTCATCGCATGGAAGGCGCTGAAGACGACGCGCTTGCCGACCGGGGCCAGCCCGGTGGGTGCCACGAAGGCCTGTGGGTGGCGCTGCTCCGGCAGCAGTTCGCGCTCGGGATCCTGGGCGGCGACCAGGACCGGCGCCAGCAGCGCGAGGGCCAGCGCGCAGGCACGGCGCAGCGGCTGCGCGGTGAAGGGAATGCCGCGCTCAGCCACCGAACCACCTCGCCGGCACCGTCACCAGCTGCGGGAACAGCACCATCAGGAACATCACGGCGAACTCCGCCAGCATGAAGGGCAGCACGCCGCGGGTCACGTCGTCCATCTTCATCTTGCCGATGCCGGCGACGACGTTGAGCACCACGCCCACCGGTGGCGTGATCAGCCCGATCGCGTTGTTGATAATGAACATCACGCCGAAGTAAACCGGGTCGATGCCGGCGGCCTTCACCACCGGCATCAGCACCGGGGTCAGGATCAGGATGGTGGGCGTCATGTCCATCGCGGTGCCCACCGCCATCACCACGGCCATGATCACCAGCATCAGCAGGATCTTGTGCTCGAGGAAGGGCTCCAGCATCCCCACCAGCTTCGAGGGCAGGTCGGCCACCGTGAGCAGCCAGGCGCTGACCATGGCGGCGGCGATGAGGAACATGACCACCGCGCTGGTCTTCGCCGAGTTCACGAAGACCTGCTGCAGCTGCCGGAAACTCAGCTCGCGGTAGACGAAGGCCGCGACGATGAAGGCGTAGACCGCGGCCACCACCGCAGCCTCGGTGGGCGTGAACACGCCCATGCGCAGGCCGACCAGGATGATCACCGGCAACAGCAGCGCCCAGCCGGCCTCGCGCGCGGCGCGGGCAATCTCGGCGGCCGACTTGCGCGGCGGCGGCACGATGCGTTCCTTGCGCACCAGCCAGGCCCAGGTGACCCAGAGCGCGCCGCCGATCAGCAGGCCCGGGACGATGGACGCCATGAACAGCTTGGTGATCGACACGTTGGCTGCCACGCCGAAGATCACCAGCCCGATGCTGGGTGGGATCACCGGTCCGATGATGCCGGTGGCCGCGATGAGGCCGCCCGAGCGCGCGCGGTCGTGGCCGGCCGACACCATCATTGGCAGCAACAGCGCGGTGAGCGCGGCCGCATCCGCCACCGCCGAACCCGACAGGGCCGACAGCAGGCAGCCCGCCATGATGGTGACGTAGCCGAGGCCGCCACGCACATGGCCGACCATGGCCAGGGCCAGGTTGACGATGCGCCGCGACAGGCCGCCGGCGTTCATGATCTCGCCGGCCAGCATGAAGAAGGGCACGGCCAGCAGCGGGAAGCTGTCGGCCCCGCCGACCAGGTTCTGTGCCAGGATCTGCGCGTCGAACAGGTCGAGCTGCCACATCAGCGCGACTCCGCTGGCCAGCAGGGCGAATGCAATCGGCATGCCGATCGCCATGGCCAGCAGCAGCGAGCCCAGGAAGACGGCGATGGTCATGCGCGCTGCTCCCGTTCGCCGTGGCGGCCGTCCAGCACTTCGGCCAGGGCCGCGGCCTCCTCCGACTCCTGCACGGTGACGAGTTCGTCATCGCCCAGGCGGCCGGCCAGCAGGCGCGCCAGTTCCACGGCCAGGATGAAGCCCGCGCCCAGCGCGAACACCATGCTGGCGATGTAGACGATGGCCATTGGGGCGCCGGTCACCGGCGCCGTCACGTCCCAGTTGATGCGCGCCTGCGCGAGGCTGCCCTGGAACAGCAACCACAGGATGTAGAGCATCAGCAGGTGGGTGGCGCCCAGGCACAGCTTCTTGCCCAGGGGCGGCAGCCGGCCGACCAGCACGTCCACGCCGAGGTGGCCGTGTTCCTTCAGGGCCACGATGGCGCCGAGGAAGGTCAGCCAGATGAACAGCCAACGCGAGACTTCCTCGGAGAACAGGATGCCGGAGTTGAACCCGTAGCGCAGCACCACGTTGCCGAACACCAGCACCACCATCGCCGCGAGGAACAGCGCGATGAGCACCTCCATCGCGCGGCAGGCACGGTCGATCCAGAGCTTCATGTCGATTCTTCTCCCGAGCCGGCGGCCCTGTCAGGCGGTGGCGCGGACGATCTCGCAGAGCGCGCGCAGGCCGGCCAGGTAGGACTGCGGACCCAGCCCCTGCACCGTGCCGCGCACGGCGGGCGAGATGATGGAATGCGCGCGCCAGGGCTCGCGCGCCGCGATGTTGGACATGTGCACCTCCACCACCGGGAAGGGCATGGCCTTGATGGCGTCGTGCAGCGGCACGCCGTGCTGCGTGAGGCCGGCCGGGTTGACCAGCGCGCCCTGCGCGTCGTCGATGTGCGCGTGCAGGAAGTCGATCAGCGCGCCCTCGTGGTTGGACTGGATGGTGGTGACCTTGATGTCCAGCTCCTGCGCAAGCTTGGCGATGCCGGCGTCGATCTGCGCCAGCGTGGTGTCGCCGTAGATGTGCGGTTCGCGGCGGCCGAACAGGTTGAGATTGGGGCCGTGGAGGACGAGGAAATGCATGGCTGTTCGGTGCTTACTTGCGGATGCGTGCGAGCTCGTCGTTGTAGAGCTTGACGATGGCGGGGTCGTACTGGGAGGTGAAGGAGGCGATGGCGGGCAGGGCGATCTGTCGCATGCGGGCCTGCTGCTCTGGGG